>JAFVQW010000040.1 GCA_017504605.1 Clostridia bacterium | reverse complement strand
GCGTATAAGCATACGTCGAGAGGGAGAGAACGGAGGTAGAATAAAAAACGAATAGAAAAGAGGAAAACCGCAGGTTTTCAACCTTGATTTCCTCAAAACACACATAATATTAAGAGAGGTACTGTGATTTTTCACAATACCTCTCGTTTTTTATTCGGTTATGCCTAAATGCGACAGCCCCTTTTTCTAACATTTATTTACATTTCACCGATAAATGGCACAAAATCCTCGCACGCCCCGCCTTTTTCTTTCCCGAGAGCGCAGGCTTTTCCCGAAGCGCGAGGCTTTATTTTTCATCGCTCGGCGCGATTTCGACTGCAATCTCCCCCTCGGCGCTCTCAAACGCCCTGATAGCCTGCCTGATAAGATACAAAATCTGCCCGTTTGCAGAACGACCGTAGTATTTAGAGATGTAATGCAGCTTATAATGAAGCTCAGGATCTATCTCAATTCCCAAATGCTTGTTGTTTTTATTTCTCATATTTTCCTCAAAATCTTATTTAAAATGGTCGTCTACCGAATAGGCGACGGGGGTAAAGTGGCCGTTTTCGTATTCCACGACGGTATATGAGGCGTTCGCGGGGAAGAGGGTGGCGTTCGTCTCGTCCTCGGTGTAGCCCGAGATTTTCGAGTAAAACGACCTTATCGCCGCGGCGTGAAATGCGACGAGCACGGTCTTCCCTACATTCTCCTCGGCAACCGCACTTAACGCGCCGAAAATGCGCTCGGCGAGCTCGGGCGTGCTCTCGCCGCCACGCGGGCGAAAGGTGGCAAAATGCTGCTTCCAGGCAATATAATACTCCTCGGGCTCTTTCTCGGATATATCGGTAACCGAGCGGCACTCCCATTCTCCGAGATATACCTCGCGCAGCTCGCGGCGCTTTATAACCTCAATTCCCCGCCGCCTCGCGTGCGGGAGCGCCGTGTGATAGGCGCGTATGAGGTCGCTCGAATATACGGCATCTATTTTCCGCTCGGCAAGTGCCGCGGCACATACCTCGGCCTGCTCGTATCCGAGCTCGCTTAAATCCCAGTCGGTGTGACCGAGCAGTATTCTCTGTGCATTACCGAGGCTCTGTCCGTGCCTCACGAGTAGCAGTGTGGTTTTACTCATTTTTCCTCTGTTTTATCCTTATTAAACCTAAAGAGTTAAGAGCTTTTCATTACCCCTCGGGTGATAAAAATATTATACACCGACAGGCGAGAAAATGCAAGAGGTGCGCCGCATTTTACGCCTTAGTATTTTACGAATTTCTGTGTTTAATTCGTATTTTGTACGAATTTACAAGCAAAATAATCGAAATCCACCCCAAAAACTGCAAAAATGCGGAATTTTTACACCAAAAACCGCTAAAAATACGAAAATTTGCCTCTATAAACGCAAAAAAACACTTAAAAGACCAAAAATCAAGTGCACATCGCTTAAAAATATGCATTATATGCATATACCTATGAATAAATCACCCGAGCAGACAAAGCATCGAGAAAGAGCCGCCCTTCCCTACCCTTTTTGGGATTTCTGCCACCGTTTACCGCATTTTGCTCCATTTTACGGAATTGTTTCACGTGAAACAATGATTTTACTATTTTTCCTACTATTTATATTATAGTATTGACTTTCGATATAAAAAATTGTATAATTTTAGTGTAATATTCTGTAAAATACGCGGTTTTTTCGCAGTAAATCATACGAAAGGAGAGTAATTACACCAGAAAATGGCTAAAATAGTATCCTTTTCAAACCAAAAGGGCGGTGTAGGCAAAACTACCTCTTGTGTTAATATTGCCGCCCAGATAGCAGGAAAGCACGGCAAAAAGGTGCTTTTAATCGATATGGACCCCCAGGGAAACGCCACAAGCGGCCTCGGATTGCCCAAATCTAAGATAAAAAAGACCATTTATGACGTTATTATTGGTAGAAATGACATAAATGAGGTAATTATCAAGACAAAATTCAAGAATTTGCACGTAGTTCCCGCCAATATTGAGCTCGCAGGTGCCGAGCCCGAGCTCTACGATATGGAGGAGGGAAGCGCAAACTTCACAAAATTAGCGATAGAATCGATAAAAGACGAGTATGATTACATATTTATCGACTGTCCGCCCTCGCTCGGTATGCTTACAGTCAAGGCTTTATCGATTTCCGACGGCGTTGTAATACCTATGCAGTGCGAATTTTACTCTCTTGAGGGCATTTCGCAGCTTCAAAACACCATAAAACGCATAAAACAGCTCTATAACCCCGGTTTGCAGATAGTCGGAATACTTTTAACTATGTATAACGGCAGATTGACGCTTACAAACCAGGTTGTAGCCGAATTGCGTAAGTATTATGCGGACAAGCTCTTCAAGGTGCCGATTTCGCGCACCGTGCGTCTCTCCGAGGCACCCGGATATGGTGAGCCTATCTGTTATCACGACCCTTACGGTAAGGGCTCGCTTGAATATGCAGCCGTAGCAAAGGAGCTTATGCTAAGAATTTAAGCGTTTTTGGCATTTGTTTCACGTGAAACAATGCATTTTGGCCAAAAAAAAACCGAGAAAAGCGCTTAAATTAGCTTAAAGTACGGTAACACTAACGGTTTTACCGCGAATGTTTCACGTGAAACATCTGTTTAACAGTTTTTTTGTCTCGGTACAGACTAAAGCGGGGCGGGGAATTGCTCGACAGCTTGCGACAGACTTTTTCAACATTTCAACCTTTTCAAATGTTCATAACCGCCTTTTTGGGCTTGGATTACCGAAAACGAGCGTTAAAATCGATGAGTTATCAACATTTTTAGTGTTAGAATGTTGATAGGTTTAGTTAGTTTGGGTTGAAATTATTAAAATCAGGTGTACTCTCCGCGCCGTGCAAACACCTTCTTTTGTAATTGGCGATAAAAACGGAGCAACGGCTCCAAGGCAAAATACGCATTTTATATAGCAAAACAGGGTGCCTAACCGAGAAAAGCGATATAGATACCCCCCTAAGCCTGTAAAAATCGAGAGAAAAGTGCCTCAAAATTAAGGATTTTCTCTTTAAAATCAGCCACTTTGGTAATATTTGGTAATTATTGACAACGAAAGGAAGACATTATGGCAAAGAAAAATGCAGGCCTCGGCAGAGGTCTTGATGCAATATTCCTCGATAACGCACTCGAGGACAGTATAAAGGACAGAGAAAACCGTATAAGCTCGCTTAAGCTCTCGCTTATCGACCCTAAGAGCGACCAGCCGAGAAAGTATTTTGACAAGGATGCTCTCGCAGAGCTCGCTACCTCTATTAAGGAGAACGGCCTGCTTCAGCCTATTCTCGTGCGCGAGTGGGCAGAGGGCAGATACCAGATTATTGCGGGCGAGCGCCGCTTCCGCGCGTCTAAGCTCGCAGGACTTACCGAAATTCCCGCAATCGTGCTCGATAAGAGCGACAGAGATGCGGCGGAGATTGCTCTTATAGAGAATATTCAGCGCGAGGACCTCAACCCCATTGAGGAGGCTATGGCCTACCGCGCGCTTGCTACCGATTACGGACTTACCCAGGAGGAGCTCTCGCTTCGCGTAGGAAAGTCGCGCAGTGCCGTAGCAAACAGCGTTCGTCTTCTCGACTTGCCCGAGGCAATTCTGACTATGGTCGCGGCGAAGGAGCTCTCGGCGGGCCACGCGAGAACGCTTCTCGGTGTAAAGGACCCCGATGATATGCTTCTTCTTGCACAGTTTGCGGCCGAGCAGGACCTCTCGGTACGTCAGCTCGAGGAGGAGGTTAAGCGTGTAAACAAGCCGAAGCGCGAGGCAAAGGAGACCGTCACACCCCCCGAATTCGTTGATTATTTCCGCGAAATGGAGCTCAAAATTCAGCGTGCAATCGGCAGACGTGCAGAAATAAAGGACAAGGGAAGAAAGAAAACGCTGACCCTCTATTACGAGGACAACGAGGACCTCGACGAGCTGCTCCGCGCGCTCTGCGGCGAGGATTTTCTTAACGAAAATTAATAGCCCCCCAAAAATTTAAAATCAACGGGAAAACGGCAACGACCGCAAAGCACGGCCGTTGCCGTTCGTTTTATTACCTTTATACTTATTTTGTGTAAAGGCCTCGTTTAAATATAAAAAAGCCTCTTTTGTGGAAAAGAGGCTTTTAATTTTGTGACATATTTTTTAAATAAAATGTCCTTATTTTTCAAGTGCGGTGTTTATAAGGTCGAGAAGCTCGGGCATAAAGAGGCTGATGCAGACGAATACCGCGAGAATGAAAAGACAGGTGAAAACCGTGCGGGGAAGTGTGCTCGTCGTCTTCTCGCGTATGCGCTCGGCCTCGGCGCGTCTGTCCTTCGGGATATAAAACTCGGCGGTGTCGAAGTCAATATCGCTCTTCGGCAGGGCGCGCTCGCGCTGGAGCTTAACGTACTCCTCGTAGGAATATTCCTTCGCCCCACGCTGAACGACAACCCCGCGAAGCCTGCCGACCGAGAGGAGCGCGCGGCGCACGGCACGGCTCTCAGAGAGGCCGAGGTCGGAGAGGCTCTTAGCCTCACTCTCACCGAGTGCCGAGTGTCGCAAAAGCTGCTTAATCAGAAGATTATAGGCCGAGCTCTGCACGTGTAGCGCGATAACTGCGATACACACGCCGATTGTCACCGCGAATATCACGGCGTTTATCGGCAGGTCAATATTAATATTTGGGTAATCCTTAAGGTTTACCGAAAAATAGCTTTCTATATAGGTCCTCATTTATACCTCGTTATATGCGCCCGTTTTCCGAGCTGCTTTGGCTACAGTATACTACAAACTCCTCTTTATTTCAACACCCGCGGGAAAAAGTTTATGGAATATTTAAAATTTAAGACGGCTTTTATCAAACACCCGCCTTGACAGTCGGGGAAAAATCCTGTATACTTAAATAAAAAACAAAGAGGGGGTAATATGAAAAAAAGAATAGCCGCGCTTTTACTTCTGCTTTCTCTTATAATACTGCCCCTTACCGCCTGTAAAGGAGATACGGCGCCGAAGGAAAAATCGAAGATTTACTACCTTTATTTTGACACGGTATGCACGGTTACCGACTATTCGGGGCTCTCGGAGGAAGATTTTTCCACGCTATGCACTCTTATTGAGGACGAGCTTATGCGCTATCACCGCCTCTTTGATATTTATAATTCCTATAGCGGCGTGACGAATATATGCGATATTAACGCCGCGGGGGGCGAGAGCGTCGCGGTCTCGGACGAGCTTATCGACTTCCTACTCTACGCGAAGGAAATTTACACGCTCACGGGGGGCGAGGTCAATATTGCTCTCGGCACAGTTCTCGCACTCTGGCACGACGAGCGCGAGGCGGCGAGCCTTAACCCCGAGGGTGCGAGGCTGCCCGATGCAGAGAAGCTCGAGACCCTCTCACACCACACGGATATAGATAAGCTCTTAATAGATAAGGCGGGCGGCACGGTGAGGCTACTCGACCCCAATATGCGCCTTGACGTCGGTGCCCTCGGTAAGGGCTACGCGGCGAAAAAAATTATAGAGCTGCTCGAGGAGCGGGGCTACACCTCTGTTCTTCTTAACCTCGGCGGAAACGTCAGTGCCGTCGGCACAAAATGGGGCGGAGCCCCCTTCGTCGCGGGCGTGCGAAATCCTGCACCGCAAAGCTCGCTCGACAGATACGTGGCAACTCTCGATATAATCGATGCCTCGCTCTCTACCTCGGGCGACTATGAGAGATTTTACACGGTTGGCGGGGTAGACTACCACCATATAATTGATAAGGATACGCTTATGCCCTCGGACACGGGCTTTCGCTCGGTGACCGTCCTCGGCCCCGACCCCGCCGTGACCGATGCGCTCTCGACGGCGCTGTTCTGCCTTTCCTTTGACGAGGGAAGGGAGCTCCTATCCTCTATTTCCGACTACGAGGCATTCTGGATTTTCGACGACGGAAGTACGGATAAGACCGACGGCTTTGTAACCAAATAAAAAAGGCTCCCTTGTGTATGCGTGATGTCCTTAACGGACAAATCACGCATCGAGATAAATCCCTAACGGGATTTTCGATATGTTGCTAGCGCAACTCGATATGCCTACGGCTCGATATGCTTTTGCATTCCTCGCCAAAGGCGAGATATGTCAAAAGCGAAAGGGATTTATCTCATATCGAATTGGCGCGAAGCGACAATATATCGAGCTTGAACTAAGTGAAAGCATATCGAGTCAACGAAGTTGACATATCGACAGAAAGAAAAAACAGAGCAAGAATAGAAGGCTTTATATCCTTTTATCCTTGCTCTTTTCTGCTTGTATAAGGGTTTGGGCTTAGCCCATTTGCGTTTGACCCGACAAACGCGATGCTCGCACTTTTGTCAAAGTAAAAATTCTCCGTTAAGAACATCACCCTTAAAGGGAGGCTTTTTTATTTCTCGTCGGTTGCTATATTTATTATCCTTTTATTAAGCGACCGTGCATATTTCAGTGCCTCGTACGCGCCGCCAAAGTCACGCTCTACAAAGCATACAAGCAAGTCGCACTCCTGTACCATCCACCTGTTTCGCTTTGTAATCGCTCCCTTCGGGTGCGCTCCTTCCACACACTCGGGTATCACTATGCTATCGTAATATTTTTCATAATATTCAATATCTCGAACGCCGTATGGAAGGACGAGAACGAGCTCACTGTTTTCGCCGCCAAGCCTCTTCTGCACTCTTTTTACAACAGAGGCAGCAAAAATATCAAATTCTCCATTTCGCCCTATATATATTTCTACATACTGCTTTGTCCTTATTAAATTTGTAAGAATATCTGAAAGCTCACTCTCAACCCTTTGGTGTTCGCTTAAATCCCTGTGTCCGAAAAGAGCCACCTTGTAAAAATACATCGTTTCTACCCTCTATTTTTTGATATTGGCTTAATTCCTTCGTTTTTTTAATTATATCACTTATAAACCTATATTTCAAGCAAATTACCGCTTTTCATCTAATATTTTTAAGGGTTGTATAGGTTACAATACTATATATAAGATGAGAGGTGATAAAAATGGACGAAAAGGAATTTGCTATACGCCTTGCTCGCTTGCGCGAGAGGAAGGGTGTTTCTGCCCGCGATATGAGCCTGTCAATCGGGCAGAACCAGGGATATATAAACAATATTGAAACAGGAAAGTCAAAGCCGTCACTTGATGCCTTTTTCTTCATCTGTGAATTTCTCGGTGTAACTCCTGCCGAATTTTTCGACACCGAAGCTCAAAATCCCGCGAAGCTTAACTCCATTATTACAGATATGAAAAGGTTAAATGAAGGTCAGCTTGATTTGATTGCAAATTTAGTGAAGGATTTAATTAAAAAATAAGAAAAAAGCCTCCCTTGTGTAAAGGGAGGTGGCACGGCTTGCCGTGACGGAGGGATTGTAAAAGTAACAGCTTGTAAAAACAATCCCTCACCGCAAAAAGCGGAGCTCCCTTTACACAAGGGAGCCTTTTTTTATTGCTGCTACCGAAATATAATACCTTTCTCCCTTATATTTAATAAGGAAGCTTTCCGCTTTTGTCGCGGGAATTATATCAGCTATCTTACAAAGCGAGCCGAAGCCGCCGCCGTCCGCCTTAAGCAGTGCCTCAAGCCGTGTCCAGCGGGTGAAGAAGCCGTCCTCGGCCACTTTCGCGCACGCCCCCTCGCATAGGGAGAGCGTGTGTGTTTTTTCCTCTAACGCCTGTAAATTTTGATTTACATTTTTTAGAAGTCTGTCGTATATTTTTTTCTCATTTTTAACCTCGTGCTCGCGCTCTATATCCACGCCGACGTCCCCGCCGTCAACACAAACCGAGCAGGCGGCGAGGGTATCGGTATGCGATAGGCTGATAGATATATGAGATAGCGAGCCCGAGGGGCGAAGCCTGCCGCCCGCCTCACGGATAATGGGCTCCGTAATTTTCCCGCCCGTTACCGACTTAAGCGCACGGTGAAGAAGAAGGTATGCCCCGACCCTCTCGGGTGTGCCGCCATCAAGGTGGGGATATAACGGGCCGTCCGAGAGCTCGCGGCGCGCCGCCGCCCCGTCTATATCAGATATATCCGATACAAAGGTATAAATCATATTACACGTCCATTATAACGGGAAGTATCATAGGCTTACGCTTAGTCTCGCGGAATATGAATTTCGCAAGGTCGTCGCGGAGCACGCCCTTAATATGCTGCCAATCGGTAAAGCCGTTCTTTAAGAGCTTCTCAAGAGACTTCTCGGCAACGGCCTTGACACGAGCCATAAGCTCCTCGGCCTCCTTGACGTAGACGAAGCCGCGCGATACGATGTCGGGGCCCGAGACGAGCTGTCCCGATTCGGTATCGAGGGTCGCAACGACAACGACGAGGCCGTCCTCGGCAAGATGACGTCTGTCGCGGAGCACCACGCTGCCTATATCTCCGACGCCCGAGCCGTCAACGAGAACCTTGCCCGCGGGAACCTCGCCAACGAACGCCGCCTTCTTCTTATCAAGCTCGAGCACGCGCCCGAGCTCGGGCACGAATATATTTTCCGAGGGAATTCCCATAAACTCGGCGATTTCCTTATTCGCGTAAAGATGCCTGTATTCGCCGTGAATGGGCATAAAGAACTTCGGGCGAAGAAGCGCCATAAGGAGCTTAATCTCCTCGCGGCAGGCGTGGCCCGAGACGTGAACGTCCTCGACCGAGTCGTTAACCACGCGCACGCCCGAGCGGATAAGCGCGTTGATAATCTTACCGACGAGCTTCTCGTTACCGGGGATTGCACTCGAGGAGAGAACAACGACGTCCCTCGGCGAGAGCTTCACACGATCGTGCTCGGCGAAGGCGAGGCGGTAGAGCGCCGACATCGGCTCTCCCTGGCTGCCCGTTGTTATAAGGGTGGTTTGCTCGGGCTTATATTTCTTAATCTCGGATACGTCGATAAGCACGCCGTCGGGCAGGTCCATATAGCCGAGCTCGGCCGCCGCGCCTATTACGTTAACCATACTGCGCCCGAGGACGGCGACGTGTCTGCCGTGCCGCGCCGAGGCGTTAATTATCTGCTGAACTCTGTGTACGTTAGAGGAGAAGGTCGCGATTATAAGCCGTCTGTCCTCGTACTGCGCAAAGATACGCTCGAGCGAGGAGCCGACGGTGCGCTCCGAGGGGGTGAAGCCGGCTCTCTCGGCGTTCGTGGACTCGCAAAGAAGAAGGGTAACGCCCGCCTTACCGAGCTCGCCTATTCTCGTCAAATCCATAATCTGTCCGTCTATTGGGGAGACGTCGAGCTTAAAGTCGCCCGAGTGGTAAACCACGCCCGCGGGGGTCGTGAGCGCTATGGCGCAGGCATCGGCAATAGAGTGGTTTACGTGGATAAACTCGGCGCGGAAAACACCGAGAGATATTACGTCGCCCGCCTCAACGGTGTAGAGCTCGGGCTCCGAGGGGAGCGGGTGCTCCGAGAGCTTACCCTCTATAATGCCGAGCGAGAGGCGCGTGCCGTATATCGGCACGTTAATCTGCTGAAGAATATAGGGCACGGCGCCGATGTGGTCCTCGTGGCCGTGGGTTATAAGTATTCCTCTGATTTTTTCTGCGTTCTTTACAAGGTAGGAGATATCGGGAATTACAAGGTCAACGCCCGGCATATCCTCGTCGGGGAAGCCAAGACCGCAGTCAATAACAACTATATCGTTTCCGTATTCGAGGACTGTCATATTCTTTCCGATTTCCTGAAGTCCTCCGAGGCACATAACCTTAAGCTTTGCGCCCTTACGGTTTCTTTCTTTTTTCATCTATTTTCCTTTCTTAAATTAAATCACAAAAAAATTAAAAAAAGCACTGCCGCAGAGAATACCGCTCCCGCGAGGAATGCGGGAAGCTGCCGCAGAATGAATTTAAGAGCGCGCCGAGCGCCACTGTCCGAATATCCGTCACGTGTCAAATTCTGCTCTATAATGCGGTTTGCTTCCTTTACCATTTCGGCGTCGGTAACACCGGAACAAGCCTCGGTGTCACTCATTAAAAAATACGCCTCGTCAAAAAGCGTGCTACCCGTGTTCTTTAAAAAAACCACCCGTCTTTGATACCCTCTTACCAACTTAGCCCTCCGAAATTCTTTTTTGAAAGTATTACCTCGGGCCGTAAAAATTAATCGGCGGCTCTCTCTTTATTTTTATTAACCTGCTTTAGGGTATAGCACACGCTCCCATCTCGCATTTTGGCTTTGAGACGGGTTTTCTTCCTTAAATGTTGAATTTTGTCGAAAAATTAAAGCTTTGATTTACATTTATGCGCCAGGGAAGGCAAAAATGTAAACAAATAATGGGCTTTTCGTGAGAGCCGAGGGTAATGCCGCTCGGCCCTCACACAGAAAATTTTAGCGTCTTGAGAATAGTCTTGAGAAAAATCCGCGCTTCTCGGCCTTTTCCTCTGCCTCGGGTGCAGGTGTCTGCTCGACTGCGGGTGCCGCCTCAACCTCGGCTGCGGGCGCTTCCTCGACTGCGGGTGCCGCCTCAACCTCGACTGCGGGTGACGCCTCGACCGCCTTCGGCGCTCTTCTTCTCTTCTTCTTCTCGGGAAGTGCAACCTCGAAGCTGTCGTCGAGAAGGTCGTCAATCGAAATAGCGAAAAGAGCCTTGATTTCAAGAAGCTTCGCTACCTCGGGATAGGACTGACCGCTCTCCCATTTGTAAACCGCCTGTCTCGATACGCCGACAGCCTTTGCAAACTCGTCCTGCGTAAGACCCTTGGTTTTACGAAGAATTACAATCTTTTCCTTAAAAGTCATATTTATCCTCCATTCGTCTGCCCCCTGAAGCAGACCTTTTTTAATTATTCCGCTATATAATTTTTGAAAACGGGGTTATCTATTCGCCAACCGTCCTCTTCAATAAGCACTACCGAGACCGTCACACGCTGAGTATCTCCGTCCTTATTCGACACGGTTGCCTCGATAGAGGCCTTTACCTTCTCGCCCTCGGAGCCGAGCACCTTAACGGTGGAATAGTCGTACTCCATTCGGTCGTCGAAAATCGCGGTATTGCCCGAGTAGACCATAATACATATCTCCTCGGTATAGAACTCGTCTGCATACTTCTGATAATAGCGCGCGGGGGTGAGCATAACGCCGTCGACGCGCACCTCTCCGAGCTTCTCTCTTACAAGCTGGTCGGAATATCCGCGAGTGAAGGTTGAGCGGGTAAGTGCCTCGAGCTCCTTAATGCTCGAGAAGCCGAGTGCACTCAGGTGTAAGCCGTCGGCCTCGTAATATGCGCCGTCGCGGTATCCGCCCGTTATATAGCCTATTCCCGCTCCGTAGTATACCGTGTTGAGAATTTCGGCTTTTCTTAAGAGCTCCTCGACTGCCGCCTTAACCTCAGCCTCGTCATAGTCTCTGTTTTTCTTACACGAGGTGAGGCAAAGCGACGGTATAAGTGCAAAAATAAGAAGAAATGCAATTAAATATTTACATTTTTTCATTAGAAGCTTTCCTCTTCACTGTCAAGAGGCTTCTTATCCTCGGCGGGGGTAGCGGCAGACGTAGCCTCGAGCTCACGGTCGAGGTCACGGCTCTCCTTCTCTATATCCTCGGCACGCTCAAGACGAGCGACGTTGTTGATATAGCAGCCGTCCGAGAGGCGCATTATGATAACGCCCGCGGCGGTTCTCGAATATACGTTAATTCCCGATACGCTCGTTCTGATTATCGTACCCTCGTTGGTTATCATCATTATATCGTCGTCCTCGGAAACCGTGATGATAGAGGAGAGCTTACCCGTCTTGTCGGTAATGTTGTGGCAGGTAACGCCTCGGCCGCCTCTGTGCTTCATCTGGCGGAAGTCCTCGAAGCGGGTTCTCTTACCCATACCGCCCTCGGTAACGGTAAGAAGCGTCTTGCTCTCGTCAACGAGTGCAACGCCGACGACGTAGTCGCCCTCGGAGAGGGTAATTCCGCGTACGCCGCGTGCGGCTCTGCCCATTGCGCGGACGTTGGTCTCGTCAAATCTTACCGCGAGGCCGTCGTGGGTCGCGATAATGAGGCTCTCGTCGCCGCGGGTGTGGCGCACGAAGATAAGCTCGTCGCCCTCGTCAAGATTAATAGCAATCTTTCCGCCGCGCCTCTGGTATTCGAACTCCGAAAGGAGAGTTCTCTTAGTTACACCGAGCTTGGTTATCATAGTGAGGTACTCGCCCTCGGTGAACTCGGTAATCGGGATAATAGCGGTAACGAACTCGCCCTCGTTAAGCTCGATGATGTTGACGAGGTTCGAGCCCTTGGCCGTTCTCGATGCCTCGGGAATTCTGTAGGCCTTCTTCGAGTAAACTCTGCCGAGGTTGGTGAAGAACATAAGATGCGAGTGCGAATTCGCAACTATTACGTCCTCGACGAAGTCGTCCTCCTTGGTAGTCATACCGATAATACCCTTACCGCCTCTGTGCTGTGCCGAGTATACGTCGGCTCTCTGGCGCTTTATGTATCCCGTATGGCTGACGGTGATAACGCAGGTATGTCTTTCGATGAGGTCCTCGAGGTCAATCTCCTCGGTGGCCTCGCAGAGCTCGCTTCGTCTTGCATCGCCGAACTTTGCCTTGATTTCCAGGAGCTCGTTTTCGATAATCTCTATAACCTTAGCCTCGTCGGCGAGTATGCCGCGCAGCTCCTCGATAAGAAGCGCGAGCTTCGCAATTCTGTCCTCTACCTTCTGTCTCTCAAGACCCGAGAGCTTACCGAGGGTCATCTCGACGATAGCCTGAGCCTGAGCCTCGGAGAGTGCGAAGCGCTCTATAAGGCGCTCCTTCGCCGCGGGGATAGACTCGCTCGTCTTGATAATTCTTATAACCTCGTCGATATTGTCAATGGCAATCTTGTAGCCCTCGAGAATATGAATTTCGCGAAGCGCCTTATCAAGGTCGAATTTGGTTCTGTTTACGATAACGCTCTTCTGGAAGGTGATATATCTGTCGAGCACCTCGGGCAGCGAGAGGGTCTTCGGCTCTCCGCCGTCGATTACGAGCATATTAACAGAGCAGGTGTCCTGAAGCTGAGTGTACTTATAAAGCTGGTTCAGGATAACCTCGCCGTTGGCATCGCGCCTGTACTCGACGACTATCCTCATACCGCCGCGTCCCGACTCGTCGCGAAGGGCGGTAATACCCTCAATCTTCTTATCCTTAACGAGGTTAGCCATGCTCTCGATAAGCATAGACTTGTTAACCATATAGGGAATTTCGGTGAAGATAATTCTTCTCTTGTCCTCGTCTATATGCGCTCTTGCGCGAATATATATTTTTCCTCTACCGGTCTCGTACGCCTCGCGTATTCCGCGCGAGCCGTAGATGATTGCGGCGGTGGGGAAGTCGGGGCCCTTTATATACTCCATAAGCTCGTCTACCGAGCACTCGGGGTTATGCATTCTGTATACCGTGCCGTCGATAACCTCGGAGAGGTTGTGCGGGGGTATATTCGTCGCCATACCGACGGCGATACCGACAGAGCCGTTAACGAGAAGGTTAGGGAAGCGCGAGGGGAGCACGGTGGGCTCGTCACGCGTGTTGTCGAAGTTTCTCGTCATGGGGACGACATTTTTCTCGATATCCTTCATCATATAGTCGGCAATTCTCGACATTCTCGCCTCGGTGTAACGGTATGCCGCCGCACCGTCGCCGTCGACGTTACCGAAGTTACCGTGACCCTCTACGAGAGTGTATCTTAAGCTGAAGGACTGCGCCATTCTTACCATAGTGCCGTAAACCGCGGCATCACCGTGCGGGTGGTATCTACCGAGAACGTTACCGACCGTCGTCGCAGACTTACGGAAGGGCTTGTCGTGCGTCAGGTTATCCTCGTACATAGCGTAGAGAATACGGCGCTGACCCGGCTTCATTCCGTCGCGCACGTCGGGAAGGGCACGCGAGGTGATAACGCTCATAGAATACTCTATGAAGGACTTTTTCACCTCCCTTTCCATATCGTGCATCTCGATATGCTGCTCGGGGAAGGATATATCGGTGCTGTTATAGTTATGTTCTATATTCGCCATTTTTAATATACCTCAATTTTAAATGTCCAAATTCTCTACGAATTTTGCATTCTTCGTAATAAAGTCACGGCGGGGCTCGACCATATCGCCCATAAGCACCGAGAACATCTCGTCGCAGGCAATAGCGTCCTCAATCGTAACCTTAAGAAGCGTTCTCTTCTCGGGGTCCATAGTCGTCTCCCAGAGCTGCTCGGGGTCCATCTCACCAAGACCCTTATATCTCTCTGCCTCAACTCCGCGCTCGCCAAGCTCGGCAATATACTTATCCCTCTCGGCATCCGAGAAGGCGTAGCGGAGCTGCTTACCCTTATGCACCTTGTAGAGCGGGGGCTGTGCGAGGTAGACGTGACCCTCCTCAATTAGGGGTCTCATGTGTCTAAAGAAGAAGGTCAGAAGAAGAATACGGATATGCGAGCCGTCGACGTCGGCATCGGCCATAATGATAATCTTGCCGTATCTTAGGCGGGATATATCGAACTCGTCGCCGATACCGCAGCCGAGTGCCTGAATAATCGGGATAAGCGAGGTGTTTCCGTAGACCTTGTCAAGCCTTGCCTTCTCTACGTTAAGAACCTTACCGCGAAGGGGAAGTATGGCCTGGAAGCGGCTGTCTCTGCCGTCCTTGGCCGAGCCGCCTGCCGAGTCTCCCTCTACGAGATAAACCTCGGTAAGGGAGGGGTCGCGCTCGTTACAGTCGGCAAGCTTACCGGGAAGGGTTGAAACCTCGAGAACGTTCTTACGGCGGATAGACTCTCTTGCCTTTCTCGCCGCCTCTCTCGCACGGCTTGCGGCAAGAGCCTTCTCTATAATAATCTTTCCTGCCGCGGGGTTCTCCTCAAGGAATTCCTCGAGCTTCTCGGAAACGATATTATCAACGAGAGTTCTCATCTCGGAGTTACCGAGCTTCGCCTTCGTCTGGCTCTCGAACTGCGCATCGGTAAGCTTAACCGAGATAATCGCAACGAGACCCTCGCGCACGTCATCACCCGAAAGCCCCTTGTCGTCGGGCTTGATAGCCTTAATCTTTCTCGCGTAGTCGTTTATAGCCTTGGTAAGCGCCGACTTAAAGCCCGTCTCGTGCGTACCGCCCTCGATAGTCGCCATATTGTTGGCGAAGGATATAATAGTCTCGTTGTAGCTGTCGTTATACTGCATTGCCACCTCGGCAATGGAGCCGTCGCGCTCGCCCTTCATATAGATAACCTGGGGGTGAATGGGGGTTCCGCGCTTCTCGTTATTGAGGAATTCCACGAAGGAGATAATACCGCCCTCGAAGTGGAGCACCTCCTCGCGCTCCTGCCCCTCGCGCTTATCGATAAGAATAATCTTAACGCCCGCGTTAAGGAAGGACTGCTCTCTCATTCTCGTCAGAAGAATATCGTAATTAAAGGTGGTCTCCTCAAATATCGTAGCATCGGGCTTAAACCTTACGTAGAGGCCGTGTCTGCCGTCAGAGGAGCCCTCGCACTTGAAGGGTCTTGCAACCGCGCCCTTCTCAAATCTCTCGGTATATCTCATACCGTCGCGGCAGTTCTCAACCTCGACCCACTCGGAGAGCGCGTTAACGACCGATGCGCCGACACCGTGAAGGCCGCCGGCAATCTTATAGCCGTCGCCGCCGAACTTTCCGCCCGCGTGAAGGACGGTATAAACAACCTCAAGGGTGGGAAGCCCGAGCTTCTCGTTCATACCAGAGGGAATACCTCGGCCGTCGTCCTGTACCGATACGCTGTTATCCTCCCAAATGGTAACGGTTATGGAATTACACTCGCCCGCAAGAGCCTCGTCTATCGAGTTATCGACAATCTCGTACACGAGGTGGTGAAGACCCCTCTCGGAGGTCGTGCCTATGTACATACCGGGTCTCTTTCTTACCGCCTCAAGACCCTCGAGCACCTGTATTTGACTGTCGTCGTAGCTTCTGGTTTCGTTTGACATTTTCTTGACCTTTCCTTTTATAGTCCTATTTTATTCGGCAATCTCGCCGTCCGCCCTCATTCTTAAGCCCGATGAGGAGATACGGGACAGCCTTACCTTATATTTTTTATTCTTTTCCTCACAGAGAACGAAGCTCCTCGGCAGGTCGGTGTCGGTGTATTCCACCTCGCCGCGCGCCTGGCTCTTATTGATAAATTTCTTCGTCACGGAGGACACGGTCGCGGTATCAAGGTCGAATATTCCTATTATCCGTTCCTTTTTTATACTGACGCCGTTACCTATATGAAGATACATATTTACCCCCGCTTACTCTGATTATATTGTCGGCGAAGTCGTTGAGGTTCTCCTCGAAGCAGGAGGTAATTATAATCTGCCTCTCTCCTACGCCGCCGATGATGAATTTTCTCCGCGTCTCGTCGAGCTCCGAGAGAACGTCGTCAAAGAGAAATACGGGATACTCGCCTATTATCTCCCTTATGACCTCGCCCTCGCCGAGCTTCAAGGCGAGAACTATCGAGCGCTGCTGCCCCTGTGAGGCGAAGCTGCGCGCCGATACGCCCGAGAGAAATATCTCAATATCGTCTCGCTGGGGCCCAAAGAGTGAGGTTCCCGCGAGCTTCTCCCTCTCGACACTCTCGGTAAGGAGCGCACGGTAGAGCCGCTTTAGCTCCGGAAGGTCGTTAACCTCACCCTCGATATGGCTTTTATACGAGAGCTCGAGCTCCTCGCTCTCCGAGGAAATTTCGCGAATAGTCCTTTTTGCGTGTATATTCAGTCTTTTTATATATTCCGTGCGTAATTTATGGATATGTGCGGCGTACTCGGCCATAGTCTCCGACCAGGAAGCGAGCTCCAAGTCGTCGATATAATTTCCCTTACTCGCGCTTTTTAAGAGGCTGCTCCTGTTTTCAAGCGAGCGCTTAAAATCGGCGTAGTAGGAAATATATTCGGGATAGCACTGCGACACGGCAACGTTTAAGAACTGCCGCCTCTCCTCGGGCCCGCCCTTGACTAAATTCAAGTCCTCGGGAGAGAAGAGCACCGAAACAAAGCTGCCGATAAGCTCGCTCTGTCGGCCGACCTTATACCCGTTTTTCTTTCTAAGGCGCTCTCTGCCGAACGAGGCGTACTCGAGGCTGCCCTCGCCGCTTCTATCCTCGTATTCAATTTTAAGACGGAAGCCGGCCGCTGTATGTCCGACGAGCTCGCGCTCCTCCTTCGCCCTGAAGGATTTTCCCCTCGAGAAGAAGTATATCCCCTCGAGCGCGTTGGTCTTACCCTCGGCGTTTTTACCGACGAGAAGATTAACCCGCGGGTGAAAGCGCACCTCGGAGTTAGAAATATTGCGGAAGCCCTCGGCATGAAAGCTCTTTAATATCATTGCTTATTATCGTTCATTCTGACGGGAAGAATCATAAAGAAGTTATAGAAGCCCTCCTCTTTTTCGGTGGTCTCTATGGTAATTGCCTGGTTCGGGCTCTTGAAGGTAACGGTGATGTTATCGCCCTCGCACACGCGGACGCTGTTGATGAGGTAACGGCAGTTGAAGCCAATCTCAATATCGCCGCCCTCGTGAACGCAGGACATCTCGTCGGTTACGCCGCCGTTTACAGACGACGAGGTGAGGCCGAACACGTCGCCCTCGACACAGAGCTTAACGTAGCTTCTGCCGCTGCCCTGAATTTTCTCCTCGGCGATAATGTTTGCACGCTCGAGGCCCGAGAGAAGTCTCTCCCTTTGTACCTTTACTATTATATCGTTATCGCGGGGTATAATTCTGTCGTATTCTATGTATTCCGAATCAATAGTTCTCGTGAAGAAGATAACGTCCTCCTTCTTGATTATCGCGTGCTTTCTCGAGAGGTAAAATCTTACCATCTCCTCCTCGTCCTCAGCGAGAATTTTAGAGAGCTCGCCGAGCGCGTGTCCCGGGATAATGAAGGAGTAGTCAAGCTCGCCGCTGACAGATAGCGAGGAAATCTCGCAGTCGGTATAGCACTTCGAGAGGGTGTAGCTGTCGCAGGACACGACCTCTATTCTGCCGCTTCTGATTTTAAAGAAGGCGCCGCAGAGCATAGGACGGCTGTCGCCCTCGGCAATCGAGTGCATAACCTTGCCTATCATCTTACGCAAAATCTCGGCCTTGATAACGAAGCCGCGGTCGGTCTCGAGCTCGGGAAGGTTAGGGAAGTCCTCACCCGAAAGCGCAAACATAGAGAAGGATGCGTTGTCGCAGGTAATCTCGCAGTTGAGCCTGTCATTAACGTCAAAGGTAATATCATCGTCGGGGAGCACCTTAACCGTCTGATAGAGGCGCTGTGCGTTAATTATAAATCTGCCCTCGCGCTCAACACTGACGGGGTCGATAAAGGCGCGGTAGCCCTTATTCATATCGTAGGTCGAGAGCTGTATTTTACCGTTCTCGAGGGTCTCGAGGAGAACGCCCTCAATCGAGGTAATGGTATTTTTATTGGAAACCGAGCCCATCGCGGGAGTAAGTCTTTTAAGAAGGTCTGACTTTGATACCGTAAACTTCATATTAAATGTCCTCCATCCCACTGTCCGCCGCCTCTTATCTACCTCGGCGAAGCAGAGAATAATTAAATAAAATTTATTGTTTGTTGTTGTTGTATTAATGCTGTCAGAAGTGTTGATAACCCGAAATCCCGAGGAAAATCAAGGCAAATCAAGCCAAAATTACCAACATTTTTTCTGTTGCCTTCGGTTGATAAATTATAACAAATATTCAACACTGTTTTGACAGTGAAATAACAGCGTATAAACAGCATTTATAAACATTCTGACAGAGAAAATGTTGAATGCTTTAGCCCTTAACCTCTTTCATTATGCGGTTGACCTCGTTTGCATAGTTGTTTATCGTGCTCATATTCCTGTCAACCTTGTTAAGAGCGAAGATAACCGTCGCGTGGTCGCGCCCGAAGATAGCTCCTATCTCCTTAAGCGTCAGGGGAGTGATGTACTTGATAATATGTATCGCGATATGGCGCGCGTTGGCGACGTCCTCGGTCTTACGCTTCGACTTCATATCCTCGACCGATACGCCGTAGGTCTTGCTCACCGCGTTAAGAATACGCTCGACCATAGTGTCTGTCGGAATGTTACCGGGGTCGATAATCGAGATAACCTCGTCAATACGCTCCCTCGTAACCTCGGTGCTCGTAAGCGAGCAGACGGCGTAAAGGCGCTTTATAACACCCTCAATCTGTCTGATATTCGAGCGAAGCCTCTCGGCGATATACTCGACCATCTCGTCGGAGATTGCGAGGCCCATATACTCGGCCTTCTTTTTTATAATTGCAACTCGTAGCTCGTAGCTCGGCGGCTGAACGTCGGAGAGAAGTCCGCCCTCGAACCTCGTGCGGAGCCTGTCCTCAAGCGGCTTAATCTCTCTCGGAGGACGGTCGGAGGCGAGAATTATCTGCTTATCGGCCTCGTAGAGCGCCGAGAAGGTGTGGAAGAACTCCTCCTGCGTCTGCTCCTTACCCGCGAGGAACTGAATGTCGTCTATGAGAAGAACGTCGGCCGTGCGGTATCTCTCCTTAAACGAGGCGGTATCGCCGTCGTTGAGAGCGCGAACGAGCTCGTCGAGGAAGGTCTCGCACTTCTTGTAGACAATCTTCAGGTGCGGGTGGTTTTTCTTCATATAGTTAATTACGGCGTAGAGTAAGTGCGTCTTACCGAGACCCGACTGACCGTAGATGAAGAGCGGGTTGTAGGTCGTCGGCTCCTTCGCAACCGCGTAGCACACCGCGCGGGCAAACTTATTCGACTCGCCCTCGACGAAGTTCTCGAAGGTGTATTCGTCAAGGAGCGACTTCTTACCCGGTGTCGGACCGTTAATGATTTCCTTCATTATGGTCTCGGTGTCCTCCTTCTCCTCGGCCTCCTCGATAGCGCGAAGGCGCTCCTCGATAAGCTCGGGGGTGGCCGTTTTGGGCTCGCCCTCGTTAACCTTGGGCGCGGGAGCCTCGGAGAGTATAATCTCAACCTCAACCTCGAAGCCGATAACCTCTGCAAGAGCCGACTTGATGTTATCAAGGTGCTTCGTTGAGAGTATCTGGCGGCGAATGGGAGAGGGAGTGGAGAATACCGCGCGCTCGGCATCGAGAGAGGTGAGAGCGAGGTCGTCGAACCACAGCCTCAGCGACGAGGGGGCAGCATTCGTTTTCTGTTCTATTATAGGCATCATGGTGTTGAGAATTGTCAAAAGATCGTCCATTTTATGCCGTCCTTTCCGTGATGGATTGCAGTAAATATTATATACAAAGTAATTATATCATAAAAATATTTAAAAATCAATAGAAAGGTGTTAAAAAGTCCACACGAGAGCGGAATTTTTAACACCCGAAAAATTACATTCTTTTAGCCCTTCCGCGAAAGAAAAGCGAGAAGAAAAGGCCGAGAAAAAGCGAGAGGGAAATTCCCGCCGCACTCGCGGTAAGACCGCCCGTCAGAGCACCGAGTAGGCCGACCTCGCCGACCGCCTCGCGCACGCCGCGGCCGATAGTCGCGCCGAAGCCGAGCAGGGGCACCGACACGCCCGCGCCGAAAATTTTATATAGCGGCTCGTAGGCTCCGACGGCGAATAGTACAACGCCGAGGGTAACGAGGCAGACGAGAATTCTCGCGGGGGTGAGGCGTGTGAAGTCGATAAGCAGCTGCACCGCCGCGCAGATAACCCCGCCCGCGAGGGCGGAGAGGAGTATAGAGGTTATTTCATTCATAAATTATTACCCCCTTCGAAGTGCTCGATAAGAACCGCGGGGGCAATACCGAGAATATTATTTCCCTGGAGCACCGACGAGGGGCTCATCAGGGCACCCGTTGAGAGAAATAGAATTCTACGAATATCTCCCGCGGCGATATTCGGCAGAAAATACGCCGCGAGCACCGAGGCCGAGGTGCCGCAGCCCGATGCCCCCGCGTGAACGTCGCGCGCGCACCTGTCGTAGAGGAGAGTGCCGCAGTCGATATGCCGCCCCGCGGCGGCGGGGAGCTTCTCCTTTAAAATATCCCGAAGAATATCCGAGCCGACGTATCCGAGGTCGCCCGTGACTATATAATCCACCGACGAGGGCGAGACCTCGCTCGAGGAGAAGAAGGAAATTATACTGTCCGCGGCGGCGAAGGCCATAGCCGCGCCCATATTCGAGCCGTCGGCCGTCGCGCCGTCTATTATTCGCCCCGCCATAACCTCGGTAATTTTTGCAAGCCCCCTCTTATCCGAAAGCAGCTCCTCTCTCGTCGTGAGAATGAACGCGCCCGCCGCCGTCGCCGTCCACTGTGCGCTCGGCGTGCGCTGACCGCCGTACTCGAGGGGAGTGCGGAACTGCCTCTCGGCGGCGCTGTTATGAGAGGTGGTGAGGGTGACGGTGAGGCTCGAAAACTCGCTCTCCGACATCAGCGAGGCGAGAAGGAGTGCCTCGGTGCAGGTCGAGCAGGCGCCGTAAACCCCGAGAAAGGGAATACCGAACGATGCAACACCGCCCGAGCTCGCAACGCACTGATTTTGTAAATCCCCCGCGATTATAAGCTCGGGGTCGGTGTGTGATAGCCCCGCCTTCGTAAGTGCTATATTTACCGCCGACCGACCCATCTCCCCCTCGGAGCTCTCCCAGGTCCTCTGTCCGAAGCTGTCCGACGGGTCGCACAGGTCGAAGGCATCGCCGAGAGGCCCGAGGCTCTCCTCGTATCCGCCGACCGCCGCATAGGAGAGGAAGGTGGGGGGCGTGGCGAGCTTTTTAACTCTTTTCATATAAAAAAATACCCCGTTTTTCTTTAAAAATGTAAATAAAAGAATACATTTTAAGGTCTAAAAAAGCAGTCCCGCGAGGTAGTAAATAACGCCGTAAATAATACCCGCCGAGATGCCGAAGAGTATTACGGGGCCCGCAATAGTAAATATTTTTGCCCCGACCCCGAGGACAAAGCCCTCGCTCTTTGCATCTATTGCCTGGCTCGTGACGGCGTTCGAGAAGCCCGTTATAGGCACGAGCGTGCCCGCTCCCGCGTGTCTTGCGACCCTGTCAAAAACGCCGAGGGCGGTAAGGAGCGAGGCAAGAAAAATAAGAGAGAGCGAGACGAGAGTTAGGGCGGTTTTTTCATCGAAAATACTCTTAAAGAGGAGCAATAATCCCTCTCCGAGAGCGCATATAATCCCCCCGAAAATAAAGGCAAGGGAGAGATTTTTTATATGGCGGCTTTTCGGCGTGTGTGCCTTAATAAGCCTTTTCTTACCCGACTGACCCGATATATCCATTATTTTCTCCTGTCGTTTTTTCTTATTATTTCGCGAGCGGGGTAAAATATTCGTATTGATTTTTTCCGTCGAATAATATATAATAGAAGAAAAGAAGCTTTAAGGGGGTAAAAATGGAAGACGAGAGAAAGAGCCTTGAGGACACTGCCGTCACGGAATACAGGGCAGAGACCGATGCGGGATATACCGATAAGACGAGAGAGGATACGCCCCACGCGGGCGAGGAGTATTATTCGCTCCCCGGTGCGAGAGGACGGCGCAGCCTTCTTTTCTCGCTCCTTTCGATTATTCTTTCGGTGCTTTCGATATGCCTCTTTACCTATTATATACCCGCGCTTATACTCGCCGTGGCGGCGATAGTGCTTTCGGTTATATCGAGGGTGCGCCTCGGCTACTTTGACCGTCTGTCGCTCGTCGGCTTCACGCTCGCGATTTTCGGCGCGGTCTTCGGCATCGGGGCTATCGTAATGGACTGCCTCGGCGTGCTTGATAAGCTGTTTGTGTAGCGTGATTGTCCTTAACGAACAAATTACGCATCGACACAAATAAAAAAAGAGCAGGAATAGAAGGATTTTCTCCTTTTGCTCCTGCTCTTTATTCTTTTTATATGCTTTTAATCAATCCTCGATGTCCGTCAGCCGCGATACACTTGTACCGAGCGCTTCGGCAATTTTAAATAGGGTTTTAAGTGAGGGACAGAAATAACTGCCCGGCCCCTCAAGCTGAGAAATATACCCCGCGGAGAGCTCGCACGCTTCTGCAAGCTCCTCTTGTGTCATTCCCGCGAGCTTTCTGTAATAGGCGATTTTAAGCCCTATTTTTATCAAGTTCATCTTATATTGACTTTCAAGCATAAGGCCCTCTCCCATTAAAGAATTACATATTAATTATAACCTATTTACAAAAAAATAAATATATGGTAAAATATAATAAACTATAGGTGTAATATAGGGATTTATAGTTTACAAATAAAATATAGGGAGAAAAAAATGAAAATTTTAATTGCGGGCTCGCGCTCCATAGAGAGCTTTGACCTTACGCCTTATATATCCGAGACGGTTGAGCTTATAATATCCGGCGGAGCAAACGGTGTAGACCGTCTGGCAGAAGAATTTGCCGACCGTAAAGGAATTTCAAAGCTTGTGTTACGTCCTAAATATAAAATATACGGCAAGCGGGCACCGCTTTTAAGAAATGAAATAATGGTGGATTTGGCAGATGAGGTGCTGCTTATATGGGACGGTGTTTCTCGCGGAACGGAGCACACGCTTAAATATGCAGAGAAAAAGGGAAAGAAACTCACGATAATAAAAATTTAGAAAAAGAAAAAGACGAGATTTCCTCGTCTTTTTCCATTTTATTAAGAATAAAATTAAATTCCAGCGACAATATCGCGCACCCTTGCAAGTGCCGCATCAATCTTAGAAACGTCGCCGCCGCCGCCCATTGCGCTGTCGGGGCGTCCGCCGCCACGGCCGCCGAGGATA
Source organism: Clostridia bacterium (assembly GCA_017504605.1). Taxonomy (GTDB): domain Bacteria; phylum Bacillota; class Clostridia; order Oscillospirales; family CAG-272; genus UBA1740. The sequence goes on along the minus strand of JAFVQW010000040.1, from coordinate 4,949 downwards.
GCCGCCGCCTCACGCAGAAGATTACCCGCGTGTGCGCCCGCCTTTACCGCATCGGCGCCCGCCGCGCTGACGAGGCTGAGCCTATCGCCCGACAGAGCCGCAAAGAGAGCCACGATATTCGGCCTCTTAGCCTTAAGGCTGTCGCAAAGGCCGCGCGCCGCATCGGCAGTCATTTCCACGCGAGCGGTGAGGAGCTCAAATTTACCAACCGTCTCGATATTCGAGAGAAGGCTCTCGGTCTTAATCTCGGACAGGCGCGCAGAGAGGCTCTCCGCCTCGCGCTTTACCTCGCGCAGCTCTGCCTGGAGGCTCTCGGCCTTCTTGGCAATAGTCTGGGGGTTCTGAGCCTTAAGCTCTTTTGCACAGTCACCGATAAGCGCCTCGCGCTCGGCGAGAAGGTGAAGCACGCCAAGACCCGTCGTGCCCTCAATTCTTCTGACACCCGCGGCAACCGAGCTCTCGGATATAATCTTAAACAGACCTATCTCGCCCGTGTTGGATACGTGCGTACCGCCGCAAAGCTCGGTAGAGGACGAGCCAATCTTAACAACGCGCACGGTCTTGCCGTACTTCTCACCGAAGAGGGCCATAGCGCCCATTTTCTTCGCGCTGTCGGTGTCGGTTACGATAGTCTCTGCTCTTTCCGCTATGAGAATGTTCTCGTTAACTATACGCTCTACCTCGGCGCACTCCTCGGCCGTCATGGCCGCAAGGTGCGTGAAGTCGAAGCGAACGCGGTTCTCGTCAACGTAGGAGCCCGCCTGCTCGACGTGAGTGCCGAGGACGCGTCTTAGCGCCGCCTGGAGAAGGTGGGCCGCCGAGTGATTTCTCTTAATCGCCGCACGGCGTGCGCCGTTAAGCGTGAGGGTGTACTCCTCGCCAACGCGAAGAGTGCCCGAGGTAAGGCTTACCTCGTGGATATATACGCCGTTTTGCTTCTTCGTATCGGTGACGGTTGCCGATGCGGCGCCCGAGATAATACCCGTGTCGCCGACCTGGCCGCCGCCCTCGCCGTAGAATACGGTTTTATCGAATATAAGCGAGCACTCGCCCTCGGAAATCTCCTCGGCCGAGCCGTCGTCGGTGATAATGGCGAGAAGACGTGCAGAGCACTCCTCGCTCTCATAGCCGAGGAAGTCGGTCTCGGGCAGCTTACCGAGCACGCCGAGCGAGCTGTCGGACCAGCCCGAGATATTTCCTCTCGCGGCTCTCGCGCGCTGCTTCTGCTCGTTCATAAGGGCGGTGAAGGCCGCCTCGTCAATAGTAAGCCCGCGCTCCTCGCAAATCTCGCGAGTGAGGTCGAGCGGGAAGCCGTAGGTGTCGTAGAGCTTGAACGCATCGTCGCCCGATACAACCTTCACTCCCGCCTCGCTTGCCGCGGTGATAATGCCCTCGAGAATACCGAGACCCAAGTCGATAGTAGAATTGAAGCGCTCCTCCTCAAGAGAGATAACGCGGAGAATATAGTCGTACTTCTCGCGAAGCTCGGGATATGCACCCTCGTTCTGCGACACAACGACGGTAGCGAGTCTCGTTAAGAACGGGCCGTTTATACCGAGGAGCTTGCCGTGGCGGCAGGCGCGGCGAAGAATTCTGCGAAGAACGTAGCCGCGGCCCTCGTTCGAGGGAATAACGCCGTCGGAAATCATAAACGACGAGCTTCTTATATGGTCGGTAATAACTCTTATAGAAATATCGTCCGAGGCGTTTTCGCCGTAGCTCTTACCCGCAATCTCGCAGACGGTGTCGAGAATTCTTCTGACCGTGTCAACCTCAAAGAGGTTGTCCACTCCCTGCATAACGCAGGCGAGTCTCTCAAGACCCATACCCGTATCGATATTCTTCTGCTTAAGCTCGGTGTAGTTGCCCGCGCCGTCGTTCTCGAACTGCGAGAACACGTTATTCCAGATTTCCATAAATCTGTCGCAGTCGCACCCGGGCTTACAGTCGGGGGAGCCGCAGCCGTATTTAAGACCTCTGTCGAAATAAATCTCGGAGCAGGGGCCGCAGGGACCCGAGCCGTGCTCCCAGAAGTTATCCGCCTTACCGAGGCGGACGATATGCTCCTCGGGCACACCTATCTCGTCGCGCCAGATGGAGTAGGCCTCGTCGTCTGCCTCGTATACCGAGGGCCAGAGCAGGTCGGCGGGTATCTCGAGGGTCTTTGTCAGAAACTCCCACGCCCACGGAATAGCCTCGCGCTTGAAGTAATCTCCGAAGGAGAAGTTACCGAGCATCTCGAAATAGGTGCCGTGGCGTGCGGTGTGACCCACGCGCTCGAGGTCGGGAGTTCTTATACACTTCTGGCAGGTGCAGACCCGATTTCTCGGGGGCTCCTCCTCACCCGTGAAGTATTTTTTCATAGGTGCCATTCCCGAATTTATAAGCAGGAGAGATTTATCGCCCTGCGGCACGAGCGAAAAGCTCGGAAGGCGCAGGTGTCCCTTACTCTCGAAGAAGGAAAGATAAGCCTCTCGAAGATCATTAAGTGAAGTCCACTTCATAGTGAGTTTTCTCCTTAAAAATAATAATTACCACTAAAGTATAACATATAATAGCCGTCAAGTCAAGCACCGACAGAACAAAATTATACCCCGTTCTTGACAAGGCTCGGGGAGTGTGGTACAATACAGGGGTACGGAAAAAGGAGTGTGCTTATATTGGAAGCTTGGGAGATTATAATAACTGCGGTAAGTCTTGCTATGGATGCCTTCGCCGTCGCGCTTTGTAAGGGTGCCGCCGCGGGGCGTGTTAAAATAAAGGATATGCTCACCGTCGGCGTGTGGTTCGGCGGGGCACAGGCGCTTATGCCGCTTATCGGCTTTCTTCTCGGGTCGGCCTTCCTCTCGCTTATCTCCTCGTTCGACCACTGGATTGCCTTCGCACTTCTCGGCTTTATCGGTGTGAATATGCTTGTGGAGTCCTTCGGCAAGGATGAGGAGAGCCACTGCGGCTCCTTCGCCTTCGGCATAATGCTCACCATGGCCGTCGCGACGAGCATTGATGCTCTCGCCGTCGGTATCACCCTCGCGGTGCTCCCCGGTGTGAATATCCCCCTCGCTATCGGCGCGATAGGCGTTATCACCTTTATTCTCTCGGCCCTCGGTGTCAAGCTCGGCGGCGAGTTCGGCGCGAGGTATAAGAAATGGGCGGAGCGTGTCGGCGGAATAGTCCTCGTCGGTATGGGAATAAAGATACTGCTCGAGCATCTGATTGCAGGCTGATTTGTAAAGCAAGATTTACATTTTTACATATTTTTCTTAAAAATTCCAAACAATGAATAAATTACCCCTCCCGCGCGAAAAATATAGCCAAACGGGAGGGGTAAAATTATGGGAAAACGCGAGAACGATAAATTTTTAGAGAGCTACAATCTGCTCGAGCGCACCCTGTGCGAGCGATTTTTGTCCGAGGCGTGCGGAGTAAGCGAGTATATAAACAGGCTCGGCGCCCTCCCGGACGGAGCGCCGCGCGACGAGGTGCTCTCGGCACTCGTGCGCTATCGCGGAATACGGAACCGCCTTTCGCACGAGCCCACGGCACTGAGGCGCTCCGACGAGGTAACCCTGCGCGACGTTCACTGGCTGCGCCGATTTCGCCGCACGGTGTCGGCATTAGCCGACCCGCTCTCGCGCTATTTACGCGGCGAGCGGCGGAAAAGGTGGGCACGGACCCTCGTCCGAATTCTCATCTACACGCTCACCGTGGCACTCGCGGCGGCGGTAGTGATAATAATAAACATATAAGAAAAAGGGCGCAAAGCCCTTTTTCTTATTAATACACAAAACACCCGCCTCGGTTTTGTTGAATAAGTCAATTGACCCCCGCCCCCCGCGTGTGGTAAAATAAGAATAGGAAGCGGCACAACCTACGATGCGTTTGGAAACCCGCGTGAGCATTATTGCTATTCGGGCCCTGAAACCTATTGGTTTGAGAAAAATTTATATGGTGACATAGTAGCAGTATACAGCGACTCCGACGCCGTCTTTGATAGGATATGAGAAATAAAGTCATCGGGAAAGGTTTGTTCTCTGGTTTCGTCGGAGATTTGGCGGCAATTGGTTATAACGCCTTAAAACAAATCATATACAATCCGGCGCAAAGATGGCTGTTAAGATATGGGAGAAAATGAATATGAGAATTTTTAAGGTCGATAAAAAAACGGTGTGGTGTATTGTCTTAACGCAAATTGTAATTCTTCTGCTTTTTCTTTGGGGCATATACGAAAGTAAGCCGGTTAAAATGGAAGATTGTACAAGTGAAAAAATAGTTGTAGAGGATAAAGAGTATGCGCGAAAGCTGTTTGGAGAATATAACTGCTATGTTTCGTATTTGAAATCCGATTACGTTTTTCCGAATTTGGGAGTGCTTGGCGATTACACAAGCAAAGAATTATACGAAATTATCCAAATAGGGGAAACGATGGAAATACTTTACACAAAAAGGCTCAGAATTTGGGGATGTCAGAATCTTATATTGGACGCCGAGAGTGAAACGGGAGAATATTTGGATTTTGACTTATACAATCAACAAAAAGGAAAGGCCTTTACAGCAATGATAGTAATTTTTTCGATAGTCGAGCTGATTTTCTTATCAGTTGTTGCGTGTATTTTGGTCTTAAACACAAGGAAAAGAATTTTTACTAAGAAATAAGCGCTGACTGTTTTAAAGATCCGGGCATTTGTTAAATCGTTTTCACAGCTTTACAAAACCCTGTTGCCTTTTCGTTGCCCTTATAGTAAAATAAAAGTTAAAGAACACGCGAGAACGGCAGTCAGATTATAGGTGAAAAGATAGGCGACGTTCAATATCTCTTCCTTTATGATGCCGAGGGCTCGCCTATCGGTATACAGCATCAGCACTACTCACTAACAAACCCTAAAACCTATTGGTTTGAGAAGAACCTACAAGGTGACGTAGTGGCGGTATACAGAGACTCCGATGCCGTC
>JAFVQW010000039.1 GCA_017504605.1 Clostridia bacterium | reverse complement strand
GGGCTCGGTCACGCTCGGGGTCTGACAGTCCACCGGACTGTCATTCAATACCCTCGCGCCGCTACGCTACTCGCCTGCGGGCTCGGTCACGCTCGGGGTCTGACAGTCCACCGGACTGTCATTCAATACCCTCGCGCCGCTACGCTACCCGAGAGAGCAAAGGAGCTCTCCCCGAAGGCTGAGGCAACCGCAAAGGCTAAGTACGAGAGACTTAAGAAGCTTGTAGAGTTCTACAACGTATAAAATTAATAAGCGAGAGCCGCCGAGAAATCGGCGGCTCTTTTTAGCGATATTGTTGTTGCGCGACAGTGGTGATTAGAGTGCGGAAAATACAATTTCCCAAGGGATTATAGCGGTTTTTTCTTTGAAGAATTGGGTTTTTCACCTTTTCTGACGGGGCAGGGGGAATATTTTTAATTTATCTCTTGCCTTTGTATTTTTAATATGGTAAAATATATATTGGTAAGGTATACAGAGAAAAACGGAGAGAAAAATGGAAAACAAATTTTTGAGCCTGCTTTATCCCGATCTTGACGCTTACGAGCGACACCTCAATAGGGATAATCTTCCCAATATATCGAGCCGCGTTCTTGACGAGCTCGGCTTAAATGAAATATTCGCGCTTAAAAGCTCCTCGCTTACCGATTTTCTCACCTGTGAGAGCGAGGTTATTAAATATCGCCGCGAGGTCGTGCGCGACCTTATCGCTGTTCCCGAGCTCGTGGATATTCTCACGGGAATATATCCGACGCTCGACGATATACGCGAGCTTCGCCGCCTCGACGACGAGGAGGTCAGCGCGGCTGACTCCTACCTTTACAGTATTACCGAGATTGAGCTCTACGTTGCGGCGCTCGATAGCCTCGCGCGCGGCTTCTCTGGCGTGCGTGAGCGGGTTCGGAGTGCGGCCTTTATACGCCTTGCCGACTTCGTGCGCGAGCTTACCGAGTCCGAGTATTACGTAGACCTTAACGAGCGGCTTCGTGCGCTCTCCGCGAGAGTCAGCGAGGTTAAGAGCGTGACCGTCGGAGTTAACCTTGACGGCGAGATGCGCCCTGTCAGCGCGGCCGTAATATCTATTAATTCCGAAAGGTTTAAGTCGGGCAAGCTCCTTGACAAGATTCTCCGACTTTCCTTTAAAAACGATGCATTCACCTCTATTGCTCCTCTCTCGCCGCTCTCCGACGGGCAGAGCGATAATAAGAGGGAGGCGCTTAACGGCGCGTTCTTCGGCGCGATAAACGAGGTCTTCCGCTCCTCCGTGCGCGGCTGGCGCTCTATCGTTGCCGACTACGTATCCGAGAATACCGATTTTCTCCTGAAGCTTCTTCCCGAGATTGAATTTCTCTCACGCGCGGCAGAGCTCTGCCGCACGCTTGGCAGTCGCCCCGGCTGCTCTATATGCTATCCCGAGATAGCACCGAGGGAGGAGAAGTGCTTTTTTGCAAGGGGTCTATATAACCCGCGTGTCGCGCTCGTGTCCGAGGGCGAGATTGTAACCAACGACTTCGAGTTTGACGAGGCGGGACGTATCTTCGTCCTTACGGGACCCAACCGCGGCGGTAAATCGGTTATCACCGTTGCCGTCGGCGCGGCTCAGGCTCTGCTCCAGCTCGGTCTGCCCGTGCCCGCCGCCGAGGCGCGCATATCGGTTACCGATGCTATATTTACTCACTTCCCCGAGGGCGCCGAGGACACTATCGATAAGGGTAGGCTCGGCGAGGAGTGCGCGAGACTGCGCGAGATTTTCGACGGTGTCAGCGAAGAGAGCTTGATACTTCTCGACGAGTCGCTCTCGAGCACCGGCGCCTACGAGGCGTCGTATATCGCCGCCGAGATACTCTCGGCCTTCGCCGCTATCGGCGTGCGCGGTATTTTCTCGACCCACCTTCACGACCTCGCATCGCAGCTCCCCGAGATAAACGAGCGCTCGGCCGAGGCGGGGGGCGTGTCGGTTGATACGCTCGTCGCGGGAATTGACGAGGGACAGCGCTCGTTTAAGATACACAGGCAGAAGCCCGACGGAAAATCCTATGCGAAGGATATTGCAGACAGGTACGGTCTCTCGTTCGAGGGCTTAATGAGCGAAAAACGCAAATAAATATTTACAAAACGGAGTAAATAATGAGTGTAGTTATAGGAATTGACGTCGGGGGCAGCACGACTAAGATTGTCGGCTTCCGCGAGAATGAGGGTGGGCGTGAGCTTATTGCGCCCCAGATAGTTAAGGCTAACGACCCCATAACCTCGACCTACGGCGCGTTCGGCAAGTTCACCGATGAGAACGCCATAGCGATTAAGGATATACGGCGTATTATGATGACGGGTGTCGGCTCGTCCTACGTTAAGAAGGACCTTTACGGCCTCGATTGCCGTCGCGTTGAGGAGTTCGAGAGCATAGGTAAGGGCGGCCTCTACCTCTCGGGCCTCGACCGTGCGCTTGTGGTGAGCATGGGCACGGGCACGGCTATCGTGCACGCCTCGCGCACGGGCGGAATGGAGTATCTCGGCGGCACGGGTGTCGGCGGCGGTACGCTCGTCGGGCTGTCGAAGCTGCTTGTCGGTGCCGAGAGCATCGAGCATATAATCGAGTACGCCGCGGGCGGCAGCCTTGCGAACATCGACCTCAGAATTAAGGATATCGCCGCACGGGATAATACTACGGGGCTTCTTGATGAGCTTACGGCGGCGAACTTCGGCAACGTCTCGGACACCGCGACAAAGGACGATATAGCTCTCGGAATTATGAATATGGTCTTCGAGACCGTCGGTATGGTTTCGATTTTTGCCTCGCGCCACGCGGGCGTGCGCGACATAGTCCTGACGGGAAATCTGACACGCCTGCCGTATTGTAAACAGAAGTTTACCGAATTTAACGGTATGCACTACGGCGTTAACTTTATAATGCCCGAGAAGAGCGAGTTCTCGACTGTTATCGGCAGTGCACTCTTAGCTCTCTCGTAGGCTACTCGGGCGGAAAGGATAGAAATGAACGTATTACGCTTTATAATACCGAAAAGTCTTGTTGAATATATTGATGCAGACAGCACCGTCCGCCAGGCACTTGAGAAAATGAAATATCACAGATATACCGCTATTCCCGTCCTCGACAAGGAGGGCGTGTATATCGGCACGCTTCGTAACGACGACATATTCAAGTATTTTCTTGATAACGGCACCTTCAACTCGCGCGCGGCCGAGCGCGACAGCGTTATGAAGATACTCGACAGAGATTACACCCGCCCACTCTTCCATAACGCCTCAATGAGCGAGCTTATTGAGATGGTTAAGGAGCATAACTCGGTGCCGATAGTCGATGACCGCGGCTGCTTCATCGGAATAGTCCTAAGGCGCGACGTGCTTAATCACTTATTGAAGTATTACAAGGAATAAATCGCCAAATATTTAAAAATATTTCTATAAGGTATTGATTTTTCCAAAAAGTGTGCTATAATAGATACAGAATAATGAAAAGTAAGGAGAGTGACCCGCGGGTCACTCTCAAGTTTTTGTAAAGGGCGGTGCGAAAAATGAAGAAAAGCGTTAAAGAGACGGTAAGGGAGCTTATCGAGCCTACCGTTACCGAGCTCGGCTACAGAATTTGGGACATTACCTTCTCGAAGATTGGGGCCGACTATCACCTTGAGATTACGATTGACTCCGATGCGGGAATAGGCATTGAGGACTGCGAGAGGGTGCACAGGGCTATCGACCCGCTCCTCGACGAGTGCGACCCCATCGAGAGCTTCTATTACCTTGAGGTCTCCTCGCCGGGAATTGAGCGCGAGCTCCGCACCGATTTTCATATTAACTCGTCTCTCGGCGCTCTCGTGGAGCTGAAGCTTTTTGCCCCCCACACCGACGGGCGTAAGACGGTGACGGGTATACTCGAGAGCTACGCCGACGGCGTTATTACCGTTTCCGAGGAGGGCGGCAGCCTCTCGCTCGGCCGCGAGGCTGTTTCGAAAATAACCACGGTGTACACCGAGGATTAAATAAGTTATTAAAATAATCAAGATAGAAAGGAAGCAACCGATGCTCCGATATATCGGGCGAAAGGTTGCCGGTAAACCGAAAAAATGAACGCAGAGCTTTTTAACGCCCTTGACCTTCTCGAGAAGGAAAGCGGCATTTCAAAGGAGTATATGCTTGGTAAGGTCGAGGAGGCGCTTGCCAACGCATGCAGAAAAGAGGTCGGTGCGACGGCTCTTATCAGAGTGCACCTCGACCCCGTTAAGTGCGATATGAAGGTATATCAGCAGCGCACCGTCGTTCCCGACGGCGAGGTCGTTGACCCCAAGTGCGAGATTGCCCTCTCCGATGCTAAGGCGCTCAGCCGCCGCCACAAGCTCGGCGGTGTGGTTGAGAACGAGCTTAAGACCAAGACCTTCCGCCGCTTCTCCGCGCAGACGGGTAAGCAGATGATAATTCAGGCTATCCGCACGGCAGAGCGCGAGAAGCAGACGAGAGAATACGAACAAAAGCGCGAGGAGATTATTACCGCGGTTGTCGATAAGGTTGATATGATTAGCGGAAACCTCATTCTCGACACCGGCACGGGCTATGCAACGCTTCTTAAGTCCGAGCAGATACCCGGCGAGCTTCACGAGGTCGGCGACAGAATAAAGGTATTCGTATCCGAGGTTAACACCGAGCAGTCGCGCGGTCCTATCGTTTCTCTTTCGAGAGTTCACCCGAACTTCGTTAAGAGGCTCTTCGAGCTTGAGATTCCCGAGATTGCAGACGGTACTATCGTTATCAAGGGCGTATCGCGCGAGGCGGGCAGCAGAACCAAAATCGCGGTTGAGTCGCGTGACGAGAACGTTGACGCTATCGGCTCCTGCATCGGTAAGAACGGAATGAGAATAAACGCCATTCTCGACGAGCTCGGAAACGAGAAGGTGGATATTATAAGATACAGCGAAAGCATCGAGGAATTCATCGCGGAGGCGCTCTCTCCCGCGAAGGTTATCTCGGTGGTTATGGAGAGCGAGCGCTCCGCAAGGATAACCGTTTCTCCCGACCAGCTCTCTTTGGCTATCGGTAAAGAGGGACAGAACGCGAAGCTTGTTGCAAGGCTCACGGGCTGTAAGATAGACATTAAGGCGTAAATTATGGCTGACGGCAAGACGGCTGTCGTAAGAAAGCAACCGATAAGACGGTGCTCGGGCTGCGGAGAGAGATTTCCGAAGAACACCCTTGTAAGAGTGCTCCGCACTCCCGAGGGGGAGATAGTCCTTGACCTCGTCGGTAAGAAATCGGGGCGCGGCGCTTATATATGCAAGAGCGCGCAGTGCTTGAAGCGGGCGAGACGGGCAAAGAGGCTCGAGGCCGCCCTCGAATGTACTATCCCCGAGAGCATTTACGACGCTATGGAGGAACAGATTGCACTCGCAGAATAATTTACACTCGAGAATTACGGGAATGCTCGGGCTCGCGCGGCGGGCGGGCAGGCTCGTTATAGGAACGGAGCAGATTTGCCGACTGATGCCGAAGGGCAACGCGGCACCCGTCCTCGTTCTTATCTCGGAGAGAGCAAGCGAGAACACGAGGAAGAAGCTTACCACGAAATGCGAATTTTACGGTATAGAGGCTCTTCCCCTAAATGTCGATATGGAGGAGCTCGGACGGCTCCTCGGTAAGACCTATGCGCCCGCGGCGGTGGCCCTCACCGATGCGAGCTTCGCACAGGCGATAAAGAAGCTCTCCTTGGGTGACGGCACCTGACGGCAGAGACAAACGACGAAAGGGAGATTTTCCAACTCATAAGAGAGGAAAACGGTGAAATAAATGGCAAAAATGAAGATAACCGACGTTTCGAAGGACTTTTCGCTTAAGTCCAAGGACGTAATCGATGCATTCCGCGCTGTCGGAATTGAGAAGAACAGCGGTGCATCGGTCAGCGACGAGGAGTTCGAGACGTTTATGCAGCATATGACCCTCGGTCATCAGATTAAGGACCTCGATGCTTATTGCGAGGGCAAGACGGCAATATCGATAGTACGCGAGGCGCCGAAGGCGGCCGAGAAGAAGGCAGAGCCCGCACCCGCCGAGGCACCCGCACCCGAGGTGAAGAAGCCCGAGGCGGCAAAGCCCGAGGCACCCGCCGAGGCCAAGAGGCCCGAGCAGAGGCGCCCCGAGGCAAGACCCGCGCCCGAGAGAGATGAGAGGGCACAGGCGGGAGCACCGAGGCGCGACGGCGCGCCTATGCGCGACAACCGTCAGCAGCAGGGCGGTAACCGCCCCGGCGGATATAACAATCAGCAAAGAGATAACGGAGGCCGCCCCTACGGCAATCAGCAGAGGGAGCGTGCACCCTATCAGAATTCCTACAGCGCGAGGCCCGACGACCCGTTCGCACGCCGTCGCGAGAATATGAACCGCAACGCCGAGGGAATGAGACCCCGCCCCGACGGGCGCCGTCCCGACCAGAGGCCCGCACCCGCACCCGAGGTGAAGAAGCCTGCACCCGCACCCGCGGCTGTGGCAGAGGCGAGGGCTACCTCGACGCTCCGTCCCGCTCAGGAGGCACAGCGTGCTCAGCTTGAGAAGAGACAAAGACAGGCGGAGGCTATGCAGGAGCGTGCGAAGGCGGCTCCCAAAAGGGAAGAGAAGCGCGCACAGAAGCAGCAGCTTAAGACCATTCTTCCCACGAATGCGGCACGCGGCGACGTTCGCGGCGGTGTAAACATCGGTGCGGAGTATGCGAGCGGCAGTGCCGAGGGCAAGAGGGTTATCGATACGAGGGGCTCCGACGTAGACCTTTCGAAATACGACGACCGCTTCAACGACCGCTACTACGCTATCGCTAACGGCACCGATAACAAGTCGGCTAAGACCAAGCTCAAGAAGCAGGACAACAGAGGCCAGAACCAGAAGAGTGCCAAGGATAAGGAGAGAGCGGCACAGGAGCGTATCAAGAAAATGGAGGCCGAGCGTGCGAGAAATAAGCAGCTCGAGATTACCGTTCCCGATGAGATTACCGTTTCCGAGCTTGCTCAGCGCCTTAAGAAGACGGCTGCCGAGGTTATTAAGAAGCTGATGCTTATGGGCGAGATGAAGGGCCTTAACGACGTCGTCGATTACGCGACGGCGGAGCTCGTTGCAGACGAGTTCGGCGCTAAGGTTACCCGCGAGGTTGTCGTTACAATCGAGGAGCGCCTCTTCACCGAGGCCGAGGACAATGAGGCCGACCTTGTGGAGCGTGCACCCGTCGTATGCGTTATGGGTCACGTTGACCACGGTAAGACCTCTATACTCGATGCAATCAGACATACCAACGTAACTCGCGGCGAGGCGGGCGGAATTACGCAGGCAATAGGCGCATACCGTGTTAAGATTAACGGCAAGGATATAACCTTCCTTGATACTCCCGGTCACGAGGCCTTTACGGCTATGCGTATGAGAGGTGCGAAGTCCACCGATATCGCAATTCTCGTTGTTGCCGCGGACGACGGCGTAATGCCCCAGACGGTTGAGGCAATCAACCACGCTAAGGCGGCGGGCATCGACATTATCGTTGCTATAAACAAGATGGATAAGCCGACGGCTAATCCCGACAATATACTCAATCAGCTTACGCAGTACGAGCTCGTTCCCGAGGCATGGGGCGGTGACGTAATCTGCGTGCCCGTATCTGCGCACACGGGTATGGGTATCGAGGACCTTCTCGAGAGCGTTCTGCTCGTAGCGGAGGTCAAGGAGCTGAAGGCAAATCCCGCGAAGCGTGCAAAGGGTATCGTTATCGAGTCGAAGCTCGACCGCGGCCGCGGCCCCGTTGCTACCGTGCTCGTTCAGAACGGTACGCTCCACCAGGGCGACTACGTTATAGTCGGCACGGCTGTCGGCCGTGTAAGGGCTATGGTCGACGACAAGGGCAAGACCGTCAAGACGGCGGGCCCCTCGGTTCCCGTTGAGATTATCGGTCTTGACGACGTTCCCGAGGCAGGCGACGAGCTCAACGGAGTTGAGGACGAGAGAATGGCGAGAAGCCTCGCCGAGCAAAGACGTGAGAAGCAGAGAGCCGAAATTCTCGCCGCTAACGCGCGTGTAAACCTCGACGAGCTCTTCACCCGTATTGCCGAGGGCGTTAAGACCCTCAATATTATCGTTAAGGCAGACGTAGCAGGCTCTGCCGAGGCGGTTAAGGCATCGCTTCTTAAGCTCTCGAACGAAGAGGTTAAGGTAAGCGTTATTCACTCTGCCGTCGGCGGAATTACCGAGAGCGACGTTATGCTCGCGGCGGCCTCCGATGCAATCATCGTCGGCTTCAACGTCCGTCCCGACAAGAACGCGCTCGACTCGGCAGAGAGGAGCAACGTAGATATCCGTACACACCGCATCATATACGAGATTATAGATGAGGTAGAGGCGGCTATGAAGGGCATGCTTGCACCCACCTTCCGCGAGGTGCTTCTCGGTCATGCCGAGGTTCGCCAGACGATTAAGGTGCCCGGTGTCGGCATTATCGCGGGCTGCTACGTCCAGGACGGAAAGATTACGAGGCAGTCCTCTATCCGTATCGTCCGTGACGGCGTCGTAATCTTCGAGGATAAGATTTCCTCGCTCAGAAGATTTAAGGACGACGTTAAGGAGGTTAACGACGGATACGAGTGCGGCGTTGGAATTGAGAAGTTCAACGATATTCGCGAGGGCGATACTCTTGAGGCGTTTATTATGGAAGAGGTCGCTCGATAAACTCCGACGTGCATTTTTTGGCATAATCGAAAACAAAAAGCGGTGAAAGGCTTAATGCCTTTCACCGCTTTTTTACTAAAAAGGTAGGGTTAAAAATCTAACTGTTTTCTACATTCCTTATATAGTGGAATATGTATTGCTGGGCGACACCGGCGTATCGGCCGAGCGTGGCGGGGTCGAGACTGCCGTCGAAGTAAAGGTCGATAGCCCGCTTCATCCATACGTCAATGGGGAAGGCCTCGAGGTTTGAAAAGCCGAACAGTGCAACGCAGGCGGCGACCTTGTCGCCGACACCGCGGATTTTCTTTAGGGCCTCGACGGTGTGGGTGTAGCTTCGGGCGGCGGCAATCATATCGAGATTGACCTCCCCGCTCAGCACTCGCTCGGCCGCATCACACATATATCCGTATCTGAAGCCCGGGCGCGAGACGAGCAGGCGCTCGGGACGGGCGACGATGTCCTCGGGGCGTGGGAAGGTGTAGCAGATGCCGCACGCGCGGCACTTTTCTTCGCACGGGGTACCCTCTTGAAGCCCGAGCGGGCAGACGGCGGAGCCGCCGTTTTGTAAAGTTATATTTACTCCGTACTCGGCGGAGATCTGCTTTATAATCTTCTTTATTCTCGGAATGTTGTTGTTTTGAGATATTATGAAGGAAAGAAGCGTCTCCCAGGGCTCCTGGCGCAGAATGGCTATGCCCGCGCCGAGCTCGGCCGCGTTTTTTAACCACTCCGAATCCGTATGACGGAGGATATCCTCCTTTATTTCGGAGAGCGAGCTCTCAAGCGAGAAAAAGGGCAGGGCAACACTGTCAAATTCCCCGTCGGTCATACCGAAGAGGATAAGCTCGCCGCGCTCTCGCTGGCCCGCATCTATAAGGCTTCTCCCTACCGTTATCAGATATTCGTCGAGGCCCTCCTCGGCGGGTATCTCCTCAAATCTGAAGCACTGTCCGCACCGAAGCGTGTCGGAGAGCGAGAAGGGGCCGAGGCCGCGAACCACTATCGCATCTCTGCCGTTTACTTTCTCCCTCGTTTTAGTGAACATTTTGATTTTCTCCTCTTGCAATTGCGTAAATATTGTTGTATAATTAAAGATGGATAATAATTTATATATATTTTAGCATATTTTGCGCGTTATTTCAAGAGCGCGCGGATACTTTTATAGAGAGGAGCCGAAGCCGTGGAGCAGATTTACACAATACCCGTCAACGAGGCGTTTGACGCCGTGCTTGAGAAGCCCGAGTGCGGCTGCCCTATCTGTATGCTTTTCAGGAGGCTACAGGAGGATGAGCTTGACATTATACTCGGCGCATCGATGATGGAGCCCGACATCAGGATTAAGACGAACGAGCAGGGCTTCTGCCTCGAGCATTATAAGATGATGCACGGGCGGCGGCGTATGCTCGGCCTTGGACTGATTTTGGAGAGCCACCTTGCCGAGGTTGAGAGGCTGCTCGACGGACCCACGGTTCTCGGGAACAAGAGGGCGGCCGCGACGGCGGCGCTCGGGGAGCTTGAAGAGAGCTGCTACGTCTGCGGGCGAATAAATAAAAATCTCTCGGCGATGATTGCGACGGTGTGCTACCTTTGGGAGAGCGATATGGATTTCAGGCGTAAGCTCGAGCGGGTCGACCGCTTCTGCCTGCCGCACTACCGCGCTATTCTCGAGTACGCCTCGAAGAAGATGCCGAAGCGCACCTATATAGATTTCTACGATGCCATTCACGCGGTGGAAAAGAGATATATCACCTCGCTTCGCTCCGACGTGAGCTGGTTTTGCAAGAAGTTCGATTACCGCTACGACGAGGAGCCGTGGTATAACGCAAAGGACTCGGTCAAGCGCGCGATTGCCTTCCTCGGCACAGAGCCCGAGGAGGATATTAAGGACGGACGAAAGAACGGAGGAAGTACCTAATGATTATCGAAAAAATTGACATCAAGAGCTTTGGTCTTCTTAGTAATATGACGCTCGAGCTTTCCTCGGGGGTCAACGTAATCGAGGGACAGAACGAGGCGGGTAAGAGCACCATTGCCGCCTTCATCAAGTATATGCTTTTCGGCTTCGACACCGCCTCGGGCGAGGACGGAGTTACCGAGCGCACCAAGAGAATAAGCTGGTCGAGCGGCACCTGTGAGGGCTCGCTCACCGTCAGAGTCGGCGGTAAGAGGTATCTCGTCACGCGTAAGACCGAGAGGGTCGATGCGCCGAACGCTCGCCCGACCTTTAAGGAGGAGTGCGCGATTATAGATATTGAGTCGGGCGCCAATGCGTTCGGAAAGATGCCAGCGGGCGAGGTATTCCTCGGCGTTACGCGGGAGCTCTTTGAGAACACCGCCTTCGTCGGTCAGATAGGCGACAGTGCAATTAACTCTGGCTCGGTCAAGGAGTCTATCGAGAATATACTCTTCTCGGGCAGCGAGCGGCTTAATAACCAGCGCGCCGCGGCGAAGATTTCCGACAGAATGGAGGCTCTCCTACATAGAAACGGCAGCGGCGGCACGATTGCCGACCTCGAGGCTAAGCGAGAGCAGCTCGAGGATGCTATGCGCCGTGCCGACGAGGATAACAAGCAGATACTCGTCAAGGAGAGTGAGCTTCACGCTATCCGCCGCGAGAAGGCGGAGGCCGAGGATAAGCTCGCACGCCTTTACGACTCGGACAACTGCTATAAGAACGTAATGCTGATACAGACCTTCGACAAGCTCCACGAGCTCGAGGAGGAGTGCGCGGCGAAGGCTGAGGCCTACGCGGCGTTTATAGAGAAAAATACTCACGAGGGCTACGTCCCCGATGACAAATACCTTACCGACCTCGCGGTGATGCGCCGTGCGGTTAACGACACCTTTACCGCGATGGAGGAGGCAGAGGAGCGCTACACCAAGGAGAAGAACGCGATAGGAATTACCCGCGAGATTGAGAGCGCTATCGTGCTCTCCGACGAGCACGGCGGCGAGGCTGCCGTTATCGAGCGTGCACGCTCTCATCGCAAGCAGATTGTGAAGAGCATCGCTCTCTCGGCGCTCGGGGCGCTCGTGTTTATCGCCGCGCTCGTTTGCGAGATTGCCGCAAAGGGCGTTCTCGCGGGCCCCATACTCCGCGTGCTCGTGGGACTTGTCGGCGCCCTGGCGCTCGGCGGTGCCGCCTTCGAGGGCTATATGATTATGAAGAATAACAGGCGCCAGAGCGAGCTTGCCTCGAAATTCGGCGTTGAGACCTACTCCGACCTGCTCGGCAAGATTGCCGTTATCGGTGAGGCGCGTGCTAAGCGCGACGGTATGATAAGGAGCACCGAGCTCGCGGCCGAGGCGAGGGATAAGGCGAGGCTCGACCACGAGAGGGCTAAGGCCGAGCTTGACGCTCATATCCGTCTTTGGGGCGGAGATCCGCCCGCATCGGCGCTTAACGACTTCCTCGATAAGCTCGAGGAGAAAATTTCGGGCTTCCTCGCAGAGAACAGAAGGCTCAGCGAGGAGAAGAGCATCATAGAGCTCACCGTGCGCGAAATCAGGCGCACCCTCTCCGACAAGAATGAGATTGACATTCGTGCGCAGGTGCCTCCGCTTAAGAGAAAATCGCTCGCGGGAGTAAACCACGACGAGATTATTACCGGTATAGCACAGCTTAAGGCCAAGATTGCGGAAACCGAGAAGCGTGCCTTCGGCGTTGAGAGCGAGCTTATCGCGCTTAAGAGCCGTGCGCTCGACCCCGGTGACTATTATTCGAGAATTCACGGCATTGAGAGCCGTGCCGCCGAGCTTCGCGCAAGGCATAAGGCCTATTTCGTCGCGCTCGGTGCCATAGAGACCGCCTCGGATAATCTGCGCGAGGAGATTTCCCCTCGCCTCGGCGGATATGCAACCTCTCTTATGGAGGTTATGACCGACAAGAAATATAACGCGTTCGACGTAAGCGACGGGCTTAAGGTTACCTTTACCGCCCCCGACGGCGAGAGCCGCTCGGTTGACTTCCTCTCGGGCGGAACGCGCGACCTCGCGTATATCGCGGTTCGTATGGCGCTTATCGATATGCTCTATAAGGAGAAGCCCCCGATTTGCTTCGACGAGAGCTTCGCTCATCAGGACAACGTCCGCGCCCGCTCGATGATGAAGGCGGTGGCGAGCCTTGCCGACGAGGGTAATCAGAGCCTCGTGTTCACCTGCCGCGGCAGAGAGGGAACGCTCGCGGGCGAGCTTGCCGAAAATGCACGCGTGTTCAAGCTCTCGGTCGTTGACGGCGATATTGCCTAATTTAACAGGAGCATAGGATATGAACAAAAAGAGAATTCTTGTCATCGGCAGTGCTAATATGGACCTGGCGATGAATATGTATAAGCTACCCGAGCGCGGCGAGACGGTTATGGACGACGGCGGCGTTGCCTACGTTCCGGGCGGCAAGGGAGCTAATTCCGCGGTAGCGCTCGCACGGCTCGGCGCCGAGAGCATTCTCTCGGCTAAGCTCGGCCGCGACCTTCACGGACAGAAGCTGTACGAGTATTACAAGGAAAACGGAATAAACACCTCGTTTATCAAGGTTGACCGAGAAAATCCCACGGGCCTTGCCGTGGTAATGCGCGAGGGCGACGGCGCAAACCGCATAGTCGTCTATCCCGGTGCCAATTCTCATCTTACCCAGGATAATATCGAGGAGGCCTTCTCCTGTCTTCCCGATGCCGTATATCTCGGCTTCGAGATACCCTTCCAGATAGCACTCTCGGCGGCCAAAATGGCGCGCTCGCGCGGTATTCCCGTGTTTATCGATGCCGCACCCGCGAGCCGTGACTATCCGCTCGAGAACCTGCCCGAGGTCGAGGTGTTCTCGCCTAACCAGGCCGAGACGCTCGAATATACGGGTATTATGCCGCAGGGAGCCGACAGCTCGCTCCGCGCGGCACTCGCGCTCTACAAGCGCGTACGCGCAAAATACATAGTAATCAAGCAGGGCGAGCGCGGGTGCTTCGTCTACGACGGAAAGCATTACTTCCTTCTGCCGCCCTTCCGCGCGGGCAACGTCGTTGACACGACCGCCGCGGGCGACAGCTTCACCGCGGCACTTACCGCGGAATATCTTCGCAACGGCGGCGATATTAAGGCGGCGGCGCGCTACGGCAACGCCGCGGGCGCTATTGCGGTAACGAGAAAGGGTGCGGCCTCCTCTATTCCCACCGATGAAGAGGTAAGGGCACTTCTGAATTCCGGCGGCTACTGATTTTACTTTTTGGGGGTGATAAATTGAATTACCGCTTTCAAGAGATAAGCTATAAATCCACGGACGGGAGGAGCACGGTATATGCCGAGCTCTATATTCCCCGCACCGCCGAGGTGAAGGGAATAGTTCAGCTCGCACACGGAATGGCCGACTACGTCGGCAGATATACCGAGCTTGCCGACTATCTTTGCTCCGAGGGCTACGTGTTTGCGGGCAATCACCATCTCGGACACGGAAAGACGGCGGGGACACCCGATGAGTTCGGCTATTTTGCCGAGCGCGACGGCGTTACCTGTCTTCTTCGCGATATGCACACGATGAACAGATATCTGCGCGAGAGCTTTCCCGCTCTGCCCGTAATTCTTCTCGGACACAGTATGGGCTCCTTCCTCGCGCGCCTCTACGTTAACAGATATCCCCATAGCATAAAGGGCGTAATAATACACGGCACGGCGGGGAAGAACCCTCTTACCGCTATGGGCCGCGGTGTGGCCGCACTCGTCTCGCTGTTCAAAGGCGGGCGGCACAGGAGCCCTCTTCTCGACACCCTCGCCTTCGGCTCCTATAACAAGAAATTCGACAAATCCGAGGGCAAATACGCCTGGCTCTCCCGCGATAACGACAAAATAAAGGGTAAGGGCGACGACCCATACGCCTCGTTTATCTTCACCGCCTCGGGCTTTTCCGACCTATTCCGTATGCTCGACGCCTGCAACTCGCGCGCGTGGTATAAGGCATATCCGAAGGAGCTGCCGACCCTCGTTATAAGCGGCGACTGTGACCCCGTCGGCAATTTCGGCCGCGGACACGCCGAGGTGTATAAGAAGCTCCTGATTGCAGGGGCGGGTAAGGTGACGTGTAAGACCTACGAGGGTGCGAGGCACGAGCTCTTTAACGAGACCTGCCGTGGCGAGGTTTTTGAATTCCTCGCGGCATGGATAGGCGAAATTTGCAAATAATTATTTACAAAACAGGAAACCGATATGATAAAAGCACTTGCCCTCACGGGCCCCACCGCCTCGGGTAAGACCGCGCTGTCTATATCCCTCGCGCGGGAGCTTGGGTGTGAGATTATATCTCTTGACTCAATGCAGATTTATAAGGGAATGAATATCGGTACGGCTAAGGCGACGGCCGAGGAGCGCGCCGCCGCCGTGCATCACTTAATCGATTTTTTATCTCCCACCGAGGATTACAGTGCCGAGGCCTACCGCACTGCCGCTATGGCGGCGGCACGGGATATTTCGGAGCGGGGCAGACTGCCGCTTTTCGTTGGCGGAACAGGCCTTTATCTTGACACGCTCCTTCGTGCACCCGTACCCGAGGTGCCCCCGAGCGACCCCGCACGGCGTGCGGCGGCGCTTGAAAAAATAAAAAGCGAGGACGACGTGCGCGCTCTTTGGGAGCACCTGTATGAGATTGACCCGCAGTCGGCCGAGGCTACGCATATGAACAACGTCAAAAGGGTTCTGCGTGCTATCGAGATTTACGATGCGACGGGTAAGCCGAAGAGCTACTTTGACCGCCTCTCAAAGGAAACACCCCCCGATATAGAGGCCCCTGTGATTACACTCGACTTTCACTCCCGCGAGCTTCTTTACTCGCGCACTGACAGGCGGGTTGACGAGATGATGCGCGAGGGGCTCCTTACCGAGGTAACGGAGCTTCTTAACGAGGGACTTTTGGTAGAGGGCACGACCGCCGCGCAGGCCATCGGCTATAAGGAGCTGATAGAGTATATACGCGGCGAGGTAACCCTCGACGAGGCCGTCGAGAAGATAAAGCTCTCGACACGCAGATATGCGAAGCGCCAGCTTACCTGGTTCCGTCACACGGGGGCGCACCGTCTCTTTGTCGACGGCGAAAACGGGAAAATAAAGGATTTTAACACGCTCTCGGGAGAGCTTATCTCTCTTGCGCGGGAGCTTTTAGCAAATTAAACGAGGTTTTAAAAATGAATTCAACTGCACTTAAGAGCTTAATTGCCGAGGGCGCGCTCGAGAAATACTCCGAGCTCTACGCCGACACTGCGGCACAAAGGGACAGATTTATCCGCGCTATCTCGGAGTTCGAGAAAAAATACGGCGCCGACAGGGATATATATATTTTCTCGGTGCCCGGCCGAAGCGAGATTTCGGGTAACCACACCGACCACAATCACGGAGAGGTGCTCGCGGGGGCTATTAACCGCGATATTATCGCTATAGCCTCGCCGAACGAGGACGGCATAGTCAGATTTCAGTCCGAGGGATATCCCGAGAGCGTAATCTCGCTCGCCGATACCGACGAGCCCGGGGCATACCCCAACTACTCGAGCGCCGCGCTTATCGCGGGCGTTGCACACGGCCTTGTGATAAACGATTACTCGATAGGCGGCTATGACGCCTACGCGACGACCGAGGTGCTTAAGGGCAGCGGCATTTCCTCCTCTGCCGCGTTCGAGGTGATGATTGGAAATATCTTTAACTACCTCTATAACGACGGAAAAATAGACAATAAGGAAATCGCGAAGATATCTCAGTACGCCGAGAACGTCTTCTTCGGCAAGCCCTGCGGACTTATGGACCAGATGGCCTGTGCCGTTGGCGGCTTCGTGTATATAGATTTTTGCGAGCCGAAGAGCCCGGTCGTGACGCCGATAGCCTTCTCGCTCGCCGAGCGCGGCTACTCGCTCTGTATCGTCAACACGGGCGGAAATCACGCGAACCTCAACGAGGACTACGCCTCGGTTCCCGCCGAGATGCACGCCGTGGCGAGCGCTCTCGGTAAATCGGTGCTCCGAGAGACCGATATGGATACTCTTGTAAAGAGCATCCCCTCGCTCCGCGAGAGCGTGGGCGACCGTGCAATTTTGCGTGCGATACATTTCCTTAATGAGAATAAGAGGGTTGCGGCGGCACGCGACGCGCTCGTATCGGGTGATATTGACGGCCTCTTCGGCGTAATTCTCGAGTCGGGCCGCTCCTCCTTCGAATATTTACAGAACGTATATACCAATCAAAACGTAAGGGAGCAGGGCCTCTCGCTCGCGCTCGCGCTTACCGAGGTATTCCTCTCGGGTAAAAGGGCCGCATACCGTGTACACGGCGGCGGCTTTGCGGGCACGGTACAGGTATTCCTTCCTACGTCCGAGCTCGACGGCTACGTTCGCGCTATGGATGCGGTATTCGGTGAGGGCGCGGCGATGCCGCTCTCTATCAGACCCCTCGGCGCCTGCCGCCTGTTCTGATTTCGTTTAAAACCGCGCTTTGGGCTGCCCCGTCACACAGCGCGCTTCTATAAAAATAAAAGGAGAAAATAAAATGGCAACTAAAAAGAGCGCACCCGAGAGTGCGGCAAAGGTAAGCAGCGGCGATAAGCGCGCGGCTCTTGAAACGGTTATATCGAGAATTGAGAAGGAGTGCGGTAAGGGCTCTATTATGCGCCTCGGCGAGAACGCGGCTATGAACGTATCTGCGGTTTCCACGGGCTCGCTCGCTCTTGACTTTGCGCTCGGTGTCGGCGGAATTCCGCGCGGAAGAATAACCGAGATATACGGCCCCGAGTCCTCGGGTAAGACGACTATTGCGCTTCACGTAATCGCAGAGGTGCAGAAGCAGGGCGGCGAGGCCGCATTCATCGATGCCGAGCACGCGCTTGACCCCGTTTATGCGAAGAACCTCGGCGTTGATATTAACAACCTTCTCGTTTCCCAGCCCGACTGCGGCGAGCAGGCCCTCGAGATTGCGGAGACTCTCGTTAACTCGGGCGCGATTGACATTATCGTTATCGACTCGGTAGCGGCACTCGTTCCCCGCCAGGAGATTGAGGGCGATATGGGCGCGAGCCACGTCGGCGTGCAGGCACGTCTTATGTCCCAGGCGATGAGAAAGCTCTCGGGCGCTATCTCAAAGTCGAACTGCATAGTTATCTTCACCAACCAGCTCCGTGAGAAGGTTGGCGTAATGTACGGCAACCCCGAGGTTACGACGGGTGGTAAGGCGCTTAAGTTCTACGCATCCGTCCGTATCGACGTGCGTAAGAGCGAGGTGCTTAAGAACGGCACCGACGTTTACGGCGCGCACACCAAGTGCAAGGTTGTAAAGAATAAGGTCGCTCCCCCCTTCAAGACCGCCGAGTTCGATATTCTCTACGGCACGGGTATTTCCAAGGCGAGCGAGATTATCGATATGGCTATCCGCCTCGAGATTATCGAGAAGAGCGGTGCGTGGTTCTACTACGACGGCGAGAGACTCGGTCAGGGTAAGGACAACGTCAGGAAGTACATAGAGAGCGACAAGGAGTTTATGAACAAGCTCGAGATGCAGATACGCGACAAGGTAAACAACGCCGCCGAAAGCGATGCATCCGTCGCCGATGACGACGAGTTCGAAATCAAGGATTTTGACGAGGAAGACATCTAATATTTAACACGGCGTGGCAGCTTTCGGTGCCACGCCGTACTCAGAGGGCTTATAATGACAATTTTGGTTTACATAAGAGAGGCTCGGGACTCTGCCTCGGTCGTGCTCGGTATAGAGTGCGAGGGGGAGAGGATAAGGCTTTCCGTCGGGCGTGAATTTTTCCTTTCTCTCGGTATATCCGAGGGGGAGACGCTCGACGAGGCGACGTTCGATACTCTTCGGCGGGAGGACGAGCGCCGCCGCGCGATGAAGAAGGCACTCTCGATTTTGGGCTATGCCGATAACAGCCGAAAAAATCTCTATATTAAGCTCGTTCGCGCGGGCTTCTCGCGCGAGCTCTCACGCGCGTGCGTAGAGGAGTGCCTCGCGCTTGGATATATAAGAGAGCGCGAGCAGCTGCGCCGCCTTATTCTCACCGAGGCCAACACACGTCTTGTCGGGCGCGGACGAATAACCGCGAAGCTCGCCTCGCGCGGCTATAGCCGCACCGATATTGAAGAGGTGACAGACGAGCTCGTGTCGCTTGGCGAGATTGATTTCGAGGAAAATTTCGAGGCTCTTATGGAAAAATATCCCGAGGGCACGGACAGGCGGCAGATAAAATATAAGCACGGATATATGTAAAGGAAGCCTAAGGCCTTCGACCTTGATTTGCCCAAAGCACACATAATATTAAGAGAGGTACTGTGATTTTTCACAATACCTCTCGTTTTTTATTCGTTTATGTCTAAATGCGACAGCCCTTTTTTAAATTCTGAAGGTAATGTCCCCGTAGGTCGGCACGGGCCAGGCCTCACGCGCGGTCAGAACCTCCATAGCATCAACGGTGCGGCGAAGCGCCTCCATTTTCGGAATTACGCTGTCCTTGTAATAGAACGCCGCCTCCTCGTCGGTGGCCTTCTTAACCGCATTGTTCTCGACGCGCTGAAGCTCGCCGTAGGCGGTATAGGTCTTAGCGAGGAGCGCCGAGAGCTTCTCAACTATATCGCTCTCGCAGCTCACGTCGGCAGAGGCAACGGCGCCGCGTCGTGCCGAGATAGATGCCGAGAGCTCGCCGACGTAGCGAGATACGGCGGGAATATAGTCGCGCACGGTCATCTCGAGCATAGTGCGTGCCTCAATATTCTTGATTTTACGGTAGCTCTCGAAGAAAATCTCACGGCGGGATTTCATCTCGGTCTCGGTCATAACGCCGAAGCGGGTGAAGAGCGCCACGTTCTTCTCATCGGTGAAGTGCGCGTATGCCTCGGGCGAGGTCTTGAAGTTCGAGAGACCGCGCTCCTTCGCCTCAGCCTCCCACTCCTTCGAATAGGAGTTGCCCGAGAAGAGAATTCTCCTGTGGCGGCGGAAGGTTTCGCGAAGAAGGCCGTCGAGGGCCGCCTCGAAGTCCTCCGCACCCTCGAGCACCTCGAGGAATTCGGTAAGCGAGTTGGCAACGGCGGTGTTGAGAACGGTGTTGGCAAGCGAGATGTTCTGCGACGAGCCAACCATACGGAATTCGAACTTGTTACCTGTAAAGGCAAAGGGCGAGGTGCGGTTTCTGTCGGTGGTGTCCTGCCTTACCTTCGGCACCGAGGGAACACCGAGTGACATATATTTCGTATCCTGCTTAAGATACTCACTGCCGCAGCAGATGGAATCGACAATCATATCAAGCTCGTCACCGAGGAAGATTGATATAACCGAGGGGGGAGCCTCGCCGCCGCCGAGGCGGCAGTCGTTACCCGCGGTAGCGGCGGAGATGCGGAGCAGGTCCTGATACTCGTCGACGGCCTTGACCGTTGCGGCGAGGAAGAGAAGGAACTGCTTATTCTCCGCGGGCTTCTTCCCGGGCTTCAAGAGGTTTTTACCCGTATCGGTGGCGAGCGACCAGTTATTGTGCTTACCCGAGCCGTTAATGCCCGAGAAGGGCTTCTCGGCGAGAAGGCAGGCCATGCCGTACTTCGGCGCGAGCTTTCTCATATATTCCATAGTAAGCAGGTTCTGGTCAACGGCAATATTTGTCGTGCAGTATATGGGGGCGAGCTCGTGCTGTGCGGGAGCCGCCTCGTTATGCTTGGTCTTAGCGCTGATGCCGAGCCTCCAGAGCTCGCGGTCGAGCTCCTTCATATACTCGGATACTCTCGGCGGGAGAACGCCGAAATAGTGGTCGTCAAGCTCCTGTCCCTTAACCGCGGGAGCGCCGAAAAGCGTTCTTCCGCAGTAGAAGAGGTCGCGCCGTGCCTTGAAATCCGACTCCTCAATTAAGAAGTACTCCTGCTCGGCGCCGACGGTCGAGGTAATTCTCTCGGTAGTCGTGTCACCGAAGAGACGGACTATGCGAAGCGCCGCCGAGCTGACGGCATCCATAGAGCGAAGAAGCGGTGTCTTACTGTCGAGCGCCTCGCCCGTGTAGGAGCAGAAGGCGGTGGGAATGTAAAGCGAGCCGTCCTTAACAAATGCGTAGGACGCGGGGTCCCAGGCGGTATAGCCCCTCGCCTCGAAGGTGGCGCGCAGACCGCCCGAGGGGAAGGAGGAGGCATCGGGCTCGCCCTTGATGAGCTCCTTGCCCGAGAACTCCATTATCGCCTTACCGTGACCGACGGGGGAGAGAAATGCATCGTGCTTCTCGGCGGTAACGCCCGTCAGAGGCTGAAACCAGTGTGTAAAGTGCGTAGCACCGCGCTCGATTGCCCAATCCTTCATCGCGCCCGCGACGACGTCGGCAATCCCCGCATCAATCTCCTCGCCCGTGGCGATAGTATGGAGAAGCGATTTGTAGACGTCCTTCGGCAGTCTTGCGCGCATAACGTCCTCGCTGAAGATTTGCTGTGCGAATATTTCGGGTATTTTCTCGTTCATATCCATAAAAGCTCACCCTAAAAAAATAAATATGTACATATTATATACCATTGAGCGAAGATTGTCAAGAAACAGTTTTTGATATTGACTTTTGATTTATATGTGGTATAATATACTATGGAAAACGATTATCGAAAAGGTATATAAAATATGTATTATATCACGCTTGACCTGGAATGGAATCAGGCATACGCGCAGAAGGCGCTCGCGGTGCAGCGACAGCTCTCCTCACGTCTTCGCGGCGAGGTTATTCAGATTGGCGCGGTAAAGATGGACAAGAATATGCGTATTTGCGGCTCGTATCAGATTGTCGTGAAGCCGAAGTACTTCAAGAAGCTGCATAAGCACGTGTCCGAGCTTACCGGCATCTCGCAGGAGAAGATGGATATGGGCGCGCCCCTCACCTCTGCGGCGGAGAGCTTCCGCGAGTGGTGCGGCAGGGACTTCGCCTTCCTTACCTGGGGCCCCGACGACATTCCTATGCTGAAGGAGAACTTCCACGTTCACGGCATTTCTGCCGACTGGCTCGCCGAGACCTACGATTTACAGCTCATATTCAACCGTCAGACCGACGGAGCATCGAAGCAGCGCTCGCTCGAGTACGCTATGGAGTATTTCGAAATTCCTCAAACGCTCCCCGCGCACGATGCGCTGAACGATGCCTATTTCACGGCCCTTGTGGCACAGAGGCTGAACGTCCCCGAGGGCGTTCGTACATATTCGGCCTATCGCGGCGAATTCCTCGAGAGTGGGGTTATCGGCGATGCCGATGCGGGTGACGACGGATACGTCACGATAAACGAGATGCTCGACGACGACATAGTCGCGAGGCCGAAATGCCCTATCTGCTCGGCGCCTCTTGTGAAAATCGGGCGCACGCTCCATTCGAAGGGGCAGAGATATACCCTGCGCTTCTCCTGTAAGCGCGACGGCGAGATGCTCGAGGTGCTTAAATTACACAGAAACTTTAACGAGACCTGGCGTGCCAAGCGCACGATTGCCGAGGCAACCGAGGAGCAGCTCCTCGAATTCGACCGCGCACTCGAGCGGTCCAACATCAGAAGAAAGGCGCGCAAGCCGCGCTCGCCTCGCAGAAATCCGAAATCCGAGGCTAAATAAAAAACAGAGCTTCCCATAAGGGTGATGCTCTTAGCGGAGAATTTACACTTTGGCAAAAGTGCAAGCATCGCACTTGACCGGTCAAATGCTGATATGGGCTAAGCTCAAACCCTTATTACAAGTAGAAAGAGAGAACAAAAACGGTGGAATTCCGTAATGTCCTCTCTTTTCTCTTTGTGAAGTTTTCGCTGACGCGAAAGTGAAGTTGCGTTGCAGTGAAGTTTGTGCTACGCACAAGTGAAGTTAAGTTTGCTATGCTTTGCCGAAGGCAAAACTTCACTATCCGCAGGATAACTTCACTTACATAGGGGTTCCCCGAAAGACACAGCGTGTATTTTGGGGGTTCACGCGGTAAACTTCACTTGCCCACTTGGGCAAACTTAGTTATGCGTGTTCTCCGTTAAGGATAACACGCATACGGAAGCTCTGTTTTTTTGCTTAAGCCTGCTCCTTCTTTGAAAGCAGGAAGAAGATGATCGCTGTAGCGGCGGCGACGGCCGAGATGATGCCGACCGAGAGCCAGCTTACGTTCGAGAGGCCGCTGAGAACGAACATACCGCTCTCGGCATCCTGAAGATGAGGCGCTATAAGAACTACGTCGGCAACGAGGCCGAGAAGCAGTGCCGTGGGCGCAACTGCGCGAAGCGGCGAGGCTCCGCTCTCCTCGGGAGCTACGGCGCGCTCGGGTATACGGCGGCTAAAGTCGATAGCCGTGCCGAGATAAAAGGCGGTAGCGACGAGAATAATCGCCTCGGGGAGCATATAGGTTGCGTTATAGCCTATGGAATAGACGAGCGCCGCCTCGGTGGGAATGGAGAGACCCGCCCAGACGGTAGCGCCCGAGACGGTGTGGCAGATATAACGCAAAACCGATACGAGCGCGGCGCCGAGAGCGAGAGCCGTGCTCTGCCTTTTCGCGCATTTTCTGAACACGCCGCCAAGGCCCACGAGGGTAAAGGCGATAATATAGTCGAGAAGGATTATCGCTATCACCGAGGCGGGGGTTGTAAAGTAGGACAGCGTTTTTAAGCCGAGGAGCTGCTGGAGCGCCGCGTAAACGAGACCGGCGCCGAGGCCGACCCCCGCGCCGTGGCGGTAGGCGAGCACGACTATGGGGAGCATCGAGGCGACGGTTACCGAGCCGCCGTAGGGCATCTCGATAATCTTAAGTATACTGAGGACGGTGGCGAGAGCCACCATCATTGAGCTCTCTATAAGAGCTCTTGTTGCTTTGGAACCTTTCATTTCGTTCCCTCCTTAAAAATAAAATACCGCACAGGATACAATACTCCGTGCGGTACGATTTTTAAGTGAAAAACAAATCTCCCTACGCCGGCATTATCCGTATCAGGTTAAAGGGTTCGGCAAAAGCCATCTCAGCCACAGGGCACCCCTGACGTGTATTCTGTTTGGTTAGGTTAATTGTAGCACTCTTTTTCCCGCTTGTCAAGAGGAAATTTAAATTTCCACCATAACGAGCACAGCGCCGCTCTCTACCGAGACCTCGGCACACTCGCCGACGAGGTGATTCGACACGCCGAGCGCTGTGGCGGAGGTGAGGGTAATATTCTCGGCGGGGTAATAAAGGCCCCGAAGAGTAACGCCGACGGCATCTCCGCCAAGGGCAAAGACCGACACGGTCTGCCCGTCCCGCCCCGAGATGGAAATGCTCTCGTCCTTAATGACGAAGGCGCGCATACGCTCGCCGATAAGCGTCATACGGTGTCCCGCCGTGCGAGCGGCGAGGAGTAGCGAGAGGTTTGCGAAGGTGTGGTCGTCACGCCCGCCGACACCGCCGAGGACGGTAAAATCGGTATATCCGCGCCGCACGCCCTCACGGTATGCGAGGGCGGTGTCGGTGTCGTCCTTCTCCACGGGAAAGCGAAGAAGCTCGATGCCGCTCGGTATAGAGCTAAGCGAATCAAAGTCGCCGATAAGAAGGTCACACCGTATACCGTGTGAAGAAAGCGCGGCATAGCCGCCGTCGGCGGCAATAACCAAATCGTCCTCACTCGGGGTAAAGGGCAGGGTAAAATCCCCCGCACCAACTATATAACAAGTCTTCATAATGCCTCTAAAATGTAAAGTAATATTTACTTAACCCAAATCGAGCATAACGTCGAGCGCGCGCATAACGCCGAGCTTGCCGTACTCGTAGGTAAGCCCGCCCTGCATATACGCGGTGTAGGGCTCGCATACGGGGCCGTCGCAGGAGAGCTCGTTCGTAGCGCCCGTGACGAAGGTGCCCGCCGCCATAATCTCGGGGTGCTCGTAGCCCGGCATATCTCCGGGCTCGGGGATACAGTACGCCTCGACGGGCGAGCCCATCTGAATACCCTTACAGAACTTTATCAGCTTCTCGGCCGAGTGGAAGTTCACGGTCTGTACTATGTCGGTGCGCACCTCGTCGAAGGCGGGGTCAACGTCGCCGTAGCCCGCGAGGGTGAGAAGGCGCGCCGCGAAGGCCATTGACTTAAGCGTTGCCGCGACCGCCCCGGGTGACATAAAGAGACCCTTAAAGAAGGAGGCAAGCTGATTGAAGTTCGCGCCGAGGTCCTTGCCTATGCAGGGCGAGGTAAGCCGCTCGGCAATATCCTCGATAACCTCGCGCCGTCCTACGCAGTAGCCGCCGCTCACCGCGTGGCCCGCGCCGAGGTTCTTCATCATCGAGCCGACGAACACGTCTGCGCCGACCTCGGTCGGCTCGCGGTCCTCGGTGAACTCGCCGTAGCAGTTATCGACCATAACGACGGTGTTCGGGGAGACCTCCTTAATAACCCGTATAGCCTCTGCAATCTTGTCTATCGTGAGGCTCTTACGCGAGGAGTAGCCGCGGCTGCGCTGTATAGCCGCCACGCGAACGTCGCCGCGCGAGAGGCGCTCTCTTATAGCCTCGAGGTTGAAGTCGTTTCCGATAAGGTCGATTTCCTCGTATTTAATTCCGTTCTTTATAAGCGAATTGCGGCTATTGCCCGCAGTGCCGATAACGCTCTTCAGCGTGTCGTAGGGCTCGCCCGAGACGTAGACGAGGGTCTCGCCGTGCTTTAAAAGCCCGCCGAGGGTGACGTAGAGGGCGTGGGTGCCCGACATAAGCTGAGGCCTGACGAGCGCGTCCTCGGCACCGAAAACGCGGGCGTAAACCTCCTCGAGCTTGTCTCTTCCCGAGTCGGTGAAGCCGTAGCCCGTAACCTCTATAAAGTCGCTCGTCGATACGCGGCACTCCTGAAATGCCGATAGCACCTTAGAGGAGCAGAGAAGAGCATTCTCGTCTATTTTCCGAAAAACCTCGCGGCAGTCACACTCGGCACGCTCCGCGAGCTTTGCCGTATAGTCGCTTATCTTATATCCGTAATACATCGCAAATCTCCGAATGTTTTTTCTTACCTAAGTATTGTAGCACAAATTTATTTGATAGTCAACAAAAAAAGCGCCCGCATCAATAGCGTGATGCTCTTAACGGAGCATTCACGCTAACTAAGTTTGCCCTGCGGGCAAGTGAAGTTACCTTCGATAGTGAAGTTCACTATGTGAGTGAAGTTTCGCCTGACGGCGAAGTGAGGGCAAACTTAACTTCACTGCGAGCCCCCCGCGAGCAACTTCACTGTGTATCACACAACTTCACTTTTGCGACAGCAAAAACTTCACTGACAGAAAAAAGAGCAGACACATAAGGTTTTTCCCCTTTGCGTGTTTGCTCTTTCTGTTTGTAATAGGGGCTTGGGCTTAGCCCATAAAGCATTTGACCAGTCAAATGCGATGCTCGCACTTATAGTTGTTTTTTAAATTCTCCGCTAAGGATACCACGCTATCGATACGGGCACTTTATTATTTCATTTCTGCTACTTTAATGCGGTTTATCGCTCTCGCGAGCTTGGCCTTGGCCGCGGCGAGTGCTCTGTCGTCCTTCGCATTTTTGATTTTTTCCTCCGCACGCAGGCGAGAGGCCTCCGCGCGTGCAAGGTCGATATCCTCGCGAAGCTCGAAGGTCACGCACACGAGCTTAACCTCCCCACGCGACACGGTGAGAAAGCCACCGCTCGCCGAGGCGAAGAGCTTGCCCTCGCCCGTGAGAATTCTGACTCTGCCCGTGCCGACGGCCGCCGCCATCTCCATATGTCCCGCGAGTATCTCCATATCTCCCGTGACGGTGTGGACGAGAAGGCTCTCGGCCTCGCCGTCGTATTCAATGCCGTCGGGGGTAACTATCTGTAAGCGAAACTTATTCATAGAGCCGCGCCCGCCTTAAGCACCGAGGCTCTTCGCCTTCTCAATCGCCTCGTCAATGGTGCCGACGAAGAGGAAGGCCGACTCGGGGAGTGCATCGTGCTTGCCGTCGAGAATCTCGCGGAAGCCGCGTATCGTTTCCTTGACGGGAACGTAGCGACCCTCCATACCCGTAAACTGCTCGGCAACCGAGAAGGGCTGGGAGAGGAAGCGCTGAATTTTTCTCGCACGGTTAACGACGAGCTTATCCTCCTCGGAGAGCTCCTCCATACCCATAATGGCTATAATATCCTGGAGCTCCTTATATCTTTGGAGAATTTTCTGCACGTCGCGGGCAACCTCGTAGTGCTCTATGCCGACAACGTCGGGCGAGAGAATTCTCGAGGTGGATTCGAGCGGGTCAACCGCGGGATAAATACCGAGCGAGGCAATGCTCCTCGAGAGGACGGTCGTCGCATCGAGGTGGGCGAAGGTCGTCGCGGGAGCGGGGTCGGTGAGGTCGTCTGCGGGGACGTATACCGCCTGAACCGAGGTGATAGAGCCGCGCTTGGTCGAGGTAATTCTCTCCTGGAGCGCACCCATTTCGGTAGCAAGGGTGGGCTGATAGCCGACCGCGGACGGCATTCTTCCGAGAAGCGCCGACACCTCGGAGCCCGCCTGGGTAAATCTGTAAATGTTATCGATGAAAAGGAGAACGTCCTGTCCCTCCTTATCACGGAAATACTCTGCCATAGTAAGTCCCGAGAGAGCAACTCTCATTCTCGCTCCCGGAGGCTCGTTCATCTGACCGTACACGAGGGCGGTCTTCGAGAGAACTCCCGAGTCCTTCATCTCGTGGTAGAGGTCGTTACCCTCACGGGTACGCTCGCCGACACCGGTAAATACCGAGATGCCGCCGTGCTGCTTCGCGACGTTGTTGATAAGCTCCATAATAAGAACCGTCTTACCTACTCCCGCGCCGCCGAAGAGGCCGATTTTACCGCCCTTGGCATAGGGGGCGATAAGGTCTACGACCTTAATACCCGTCTCGAGTATCTCGGTCGTGCCCTCCTGCTCGGAATACGAGGGGGGATTTCTGTGTATACACCACCTCTCGGTGCCGTCCGGCGTCGGGCCGTTGTCAACCGGCTCGCCGAGGAGATTGAAAATTCTGCCGAGGGTTCCGCGTCCGACGGGCACGGTAATACCCGCCCCCGTGTCGATAGCCTCCATACCCCTTGACATACCGTCGGTCGAGGACATAGCAATACATCTGACGGTGTCGTCGCCTATCTGGCTCGCCACCTCGCACACGACCCTCGTGTCTCCGTAGGGGATTTCAATAGCGTTAAGCAGGTCGGGCAGATTTCCCCTCTCGAAGCGAATGTCGAGCACGGGACCTATAATCTGTATAACCTTGCCTATATTCTTTCCCATTTTGTCGTTCCTTTCATATATCGGCGGGGCATCAAAGAGCCTCGGCACCCGATACTATTTCGGTGATTTCCTGAGTGATAACCGCCTGTCTTGCGCGGTTGTATTTAAGCATAAGAGAATCAATCATCTCGCCCGCGTTCTTGTTCGCGGCGTTCATAGCGCTCCTGCGTGCGCCGGATTCCGAGGCCAAGGACTCGCGCAGTGCCGAAATTAAGACACCGCCGACGTAAGAGGGAGCTATCGCATCGAGAAGCTCCTCGGGGTCGCTCTCTATCTCGGGCATAGTCCCCGTAGCCTCGCTCTGTTTAAGCGGCAGAAGCTCGGTATAGGTCGGCGCCTGAGTAAGCATAGATACGAATTTCGTATAGACGAGCACAACCCTGCCGACCTCTCCCGCACGGAAGCGGCGGCACAGCTCCTCGCCGAGCGCCACGGCATCTCCGACGTCGCACTCGGCGGCATACTCGTATCTATCCGAGAATATTTCTCTTTTTCTGCTACGGAAGTACTCGAGCGACTTCTTGCCTATCGGTAAAAAGCAGGCCTCGCCCTCGGCAGAGAGCGCCTCGGTAAGACGGAATACGTTGGAGTTGTATCCGCCCGCGAGCCCCCTGTCGCCCGCAATTACGACGAAGAGCGTTTTATCCGATGACGGGGCGCTCCAGGCCGTGCCCGAGAGCTCGGGCGAGGAAAGACAGTCGGAGATAGCACGGCCGAGAATATCGAGATAGGGTCGGGTGCGCTCGGCACTCTCCTTCGCCCGTCTCAGCTTCGAGGTCGCGACAAGCTCCATGGCCTTTGTTATTTGCATCGTGCTCTCGACACTCTTAATCCGTGCCTTGATGCCGTTCATAGAAGCACCTGCCATATGCCGTGCCCCCTTTCGTGGATTTAATCGTTAAGACCGAGGAACTTCTCCTTGGCCGAGCCGATAGCCGCTCGGAGCTCCTCGGATATTTCGTCGGTAAGCGTTCCGCCCTCCTTGATTTTAGCAAGGAGCTCGGGCCTCGTCGCCGTGAGGTGCTCGAAAAGCTCACTCTCAAAATCGCGAATACGGCTGACGGGAATATCCTTCAGCATATTGTTCGAGGCGGCGTAGATGATAGCAACCTGGAGCTCGACGTCGATAGGCGAGTTCCTGTCCTGCTTAAGCACCTCGACGATACGCTGACCCTGCTCAAGGCGGGCCTTGGTATCGGCATCGAGGTCGGAGCCGAACTGTGCGAAGCCCGCAAGCTCGCGATACTGCGAGTAAAGGAGCTTCAGCGTGCCCGAGACCTTCTTCATAGCCTTAATCTGGGCGTTACCGCCGACACGGGAGACCGAGATACCGGGGTTAACCGCGGGTCGGACACCCGAGTGGAAGAGCTCGCTCTCAAGGAATATCTGTCCGTCGGTAATCGAAATTACGTTGGTCGGAATGTAGGCCGAGACGTCGCCCGCCTGCGTTTCGATAATCGGGAGCGCGGTAAGCGAGCCGCCGCCGTATTCGGGAGAAAGGCGCGCCGCACGCTCGAGAAGCCTCGAGTGAAGATAGAATACGTCGCCGGGATATGCCTCGCGGCCCGGGGGACGTCTGATAAGAAGCGAAAGTGCGCGGTATGCCACGGCGTGCTTCGAGAGGTCGTCGTAGACTATGAGCACGTCACGGCCGCGGTCCATAAAGTATTCACCCATAGCACAGCCGGCGTAGGGAGCGATATACTGAAGGGGGGCCGAGTCGGAGGCGGTTGCCGATACGACTATCGTGTAGTCCATAGCACCGCTTCTGTAAAGCGTGTCAACGACGCTCGTAACGGTGGACTGCTTCTGTCCTATTGCGACGTAGATACAGATAACGTCCTTGCCCTTCTGATTTATAATGGTGTCGGTGGCGATAACCGTCTTACCCGTTCCTCTGTCTCCGATAATAAGCTCGCGCTGACCGCGGCCTATGGGTATCATAGAGTCAATAGCCTTAATGCCCGTCTGGAGCGGCACCGAGACCGATTTTCTCTCGATGATGCCGTAGGCACGGCGCTCGATGGGACTGTAGAGCTCGGTGTCGATAGGGCCCTTGGCATCAATCGGCTGTCCGAGAGCGTTTACAACTCTTCCGACGAGTGCCTCGCCGACGGGGACCGAGACGACCTTACCCGTGCGCTTAACGAGGCTGCCCTCGCTGATGCCGACGTCGCTGCCGAGAAGAACGCAGCTGACGAGGCTCTCCTCAAGGTTAAGAGCCATACCGAAGGTGCCGTTGACAAATTCGAGAAGCTCGTTGGCACGGCACTTCTCGAGCCCGTGCACCTTGGAAATGCCGTCGCCGACCGAGATTACGTAGCCTACCTCGTCCTCGCGGGTACGGTTCTCGTAATTTTTTATCTGTTCTTTGATAATCTTACTGATATCATCAATTTTTGACTGCATTTTATTCCCCAGCCTTGAAATTTAAATTAGGATATTTTTGAGTTTTTTCTCGAGGCTGTCGAGTCGGGTTTTAACCGAGCCATCCAGCTGTACTCCGCAATAGCGGAGCTTGATGCCGCCGAGAATATCGGCATCAACGGTGTTTCTGATTATTACCGTCTTGCCCGTAATTTTTTCGAGCCGCTCGGTAAGGCGTGCGAGCTGCTCCCCGCTTAGCGCCACGGCGCTTATCGCCTCGATACGCTCGATGCCGCGCGATGCATCGTACTCGTCGACGAAGACATCAAGTACGGTGGGGAGAGTGTAGGCGAGCCGCTTTTCGGCAAGCAGCTTTACCGTATTGACAAGATAGAGATTAAGCGAGCCGATAGCCTCGCCGACAAGAGCGGTGCGCTCTGCCTTTTTGAGCGTCGGCGTGTCGAGAAGGCGCGTATAGCTCGGCTCGGAATTAAGCACGGCGCGGAGCGTGTGAATATCCGCGAGCACCTCGTCGGTTACTCCGCACTCCTCGGCGAGCTTAAAAAGAGCACTTCCGTATTTTCCGGTATCAGTCATTTCCGTCACCCATGCCCGAGATGAAGTCGTCGATGAGCTTATCGTGCTCGGCCCTGTCTATGTCGCGCTCGATTACCGCGCGGGCGATGCCGAGGGCTATGTCGGACACCTCGTCCTTAGCCTCGTTGATGATACGGCGCTTCTCAAGCGTAATCTCCTCCTCGGCACGCTCGATTATCCTCGCCGCCTCGACACCCGCATCGCGGAGGATTTCCTCCTCCTTAAGCTGTGCGCGGCGGGTGGCAGTGCGGATAATATCCTCGCTCTCTGCCTCGGCCGAGGAGAGCTTCTCCTCGTACTCCGCCTTAAGGCGGGCCGCATCGGCCTCATTCTTTTCGGCTCCCGCGTACATATCGTCAATTTCCCTTTGACGGTCGTCAATCATCTTCTTCACAGGCTTAAAGAGCAGCTTGCGAAGGAAAACGTACAGTATTATCAGATTGCACCATGCAAAAATCATCGTCCAGAAGTTAACTCCGACGAATGACTCGAATTCATTTAAAAAAAGTTCCATGGAGCACTCCCTCTTTCATTTACGCTGAAATTTCTGTTGACAAATTACATAAACATAAGAAGAAGCGAAATAACGAGCGCGTAGATACCCGTCGTCTCGGTAATGGCACAGCCGAGAATCATATTGGTACGGAGAGTACCCGCCATTTCGGGCTGACGAGCCATAGCCTCAAGAGCCTTACCTACCGCATTACCCTCACCGATAGCGGGGCCGATAGCACCGAGACCCATACAAAGGCCTGCACCGAGAGCTTTTGCTGCACTAACCAAATCCATTTTTTGTTCCTCCTGAAAAGTAGAATTTATTTTTGTTTTTTGAATAAACAAGTATTATGCCGCGTCCTTTTTTCTTTTTTTACGAGGGCGCTCGGGAATTTCCTCGGGCGGCGGGCAGGCACCTCCGACGTAAACCATAGTCAGAAGCGAGAACACGAAGGCCTGAACGAAGCCCGAGAAAAGGTCGAAGTAAATCGATAAAAATGCGGGTATGCCCACCTGAAGTATAGGGGGGAATACCGAGAGAACCGCGTCGGGAAGCCAGCTGAAAAGAGCGTGGGTTGCGGCCGAGAGAGCGCCGTATATGAGCGCCGTAAGCACCGAGCCGCCCGCGACGTTACCGAAGTGACGGAAGGCCATCGATACTGGGCTCGCAATTTCGCTGACGATATTCATAGGCGTCATAACCACGATGGGCTCGGTGAAGCCCCGAAGCCAGGCCTTGAAGCCGAAGTTTTTAATATTGTTATACCACACCATTCCCGTCGTGACGAGGGCCCAGGCCGCAGTGACCGAGAGGTCGCCCGTCGTCGAGCGGAATATCTGCGTCATTCCGATAAGAGTGCCGCAAATAGAGGAGAGGAAAATCGTACCGATATAGGGGGCAAATTTCAAATTATGCTTGCCCATAGTGTCGGAAACGAGGTTGTAGAGCATACCGACGAGCTTCTCGACCACGACCTGTACCCGCCCCGGTCGCTTTGAGAGGCGGCGCGTGAGCGCCCACGCGGCGATAATAAGAATTAAGGTGACGAGAAAAATCGAGACGGTGGTCTGCGTAACGAGATTTCCGAATATGCCCCCAAGCTTCTCGTACAGCGCGGTAATGCGCACGAGTATCTTCGGGCCGTTGACGGATAATTTCATATCAATCCCCCTTCTTCCTTTCAAAAATCTCGACGAAATACATCAAGGGTCTGTACATAAGTAACGGAATGGCGGTGGCGAGAACGTCGAAGTGCGTGCTGAGGGCAAACGCAAGCACGAGCGCGCCGAGCATAGCGACGGTTCTGACGATATAGGACACCTTGGCCGCATTCTGCACCCTCGCCGAGTGCTCCGCCGTGAAGCGCTCGAGCTCCTCCTCGCTCATCTCGCGCTCCCCGCGAAGGCGGAGATATTCGTCAACTGCGCGGTTGACCGAAACGGTGAGGAAGAAAAAGTTGAATATACCGACAAGAGCACCGAGCGCGGCGCCGAGAAGGACGGAATAGGTGAACTTGTCTATTATTAAATACACGCCGACGACAATACCGAGCACCAAAAGCTCACCGAGAGCCAAAAGCAGTGCCTGTCTTACCGCCGAGGACTTATCATTATTCATATATCAGCATCTCCGTTTTCTTTAAATTCAGCGCGCCGCTGCTCGTCCTTTCTTTTTGCCTCGCGTCGCTCTCTGTCGGCCTCCGCCTGCTCGCTTTCGAGACGGGACAGAGCGTTCATAGAGGTAATGATGAAGCGCACCATCGATACAAGTCCCGCGCCGACACCGACGGTAATAAGCGGTGCATACAGCCACCTCGGCGCACCGAGGTGCGTGACCGAGAGATAGGCTATACCGAGGGCGAGCCCCGCGGGGAAGACGAGCGAGAAGAAGGATTGAAAGATTATGTTTAAGGAGTACAGTGCTCCGAGCCATTTTTTATACACGCTACACCTCCTGCGGCGTATAACCGATAAATATTCTACCACATTTTGCGCGTAAAATCAATAGGAATGTCTTAAGTTAATATATTAACGAAGCAAAAATTCGGCGCTCCTCTGGCAAGAATACTACGCCCGAGGCCACAGAGCAGATAGAAAAAGGTTGTGCAAAGGGACGAATATTCGTTTTTTTGAAAAATAGGGTGGAAAATTACCAGAGAATATGTTAAAATAACAGTTGTGAAGAAAATGAAGGGGGGAGAAAAATGGTTCTTATCATAGCCGAGAAGCCGAGCCTCGCGCGCAATATCGTCGCGGGAATAGGTAAGATGGATAAGCGCGACGGATATTTTATAAACGACGGATATATCGTCACCTGGGTCTTCGGACATTTGTTCTCGCTCGTTGACGTAGAGGCCTACGGAGACGGGAGCGAGACGAGATGGACGCTTGATAATTTGCCCTGCTTCCCCGAGAAATTCCGCTTCGAGCTTCGCCGCACCGATGATAAGCGTGGGGTAGACCCCGGTGTGCGCCGTCAGTTTGAGATAATCAAGACACTCTGCAACCGTCCCGACGTCGATACCGTCGTAAACGCGGGAGACGCCGACCGAGAGGGAGAGATAATAGTGCGTCTTTGTATCGAGAATGCACTTGCGACAGAGAAGGCGAAGAAGCGCCTCTGGCTCCCCGACCAGACACCCGAGACGGTTAAGAGGGCTCTGTCGGAGATGAAGGACGAGAGCGAGTACGACAACCTCGCGGGTGAGGGCTATGCCCGCACCTATATCGACTGGCTATACGGCGTTAATCTTACACGCTATGCCACTATCAAGACGGGAAAGCTACTCCGCGTCGGCAGAGTAATAGTGCCTATTGTGCGCGCAATTTACGAGCGCGATATGGAAATACGCAATTTCAAGCCCGAGATATATTATGCTCTTTCGAGCGATGCTGAAACCGACGGGCAGAAAATTGAGCTGACAAGTAAACAAAGGTTTGCAAAAGATGAGCTCGAGGCGGCCGCGGAGCTCGCTAAAAAATACAACGAGGCGGGAGCCGTCGTTACGCTGTGCGAGAGCAAGCGCGAGGCAATTCTGCCGGGCAAGCTCTACTCACTCTCAACGCTTCAGAACGTGCTCGGTAAGAAGTACAAGATGTCGATGTCGGACAGTCTTCGCATTATACAGAAGCTCTACGAGGACGGATATCTTACCTATCCGAGAACGAACTCCGAGTATCTTGCCACGGCCGAGAAGGATAAGATACGCGCAATCCTTGCGAATATATCGAAAATGGGCTATCCCGTGCGCTTTCGTGACTCGAAATATATATTTGACGACTCAAAGATTGAGTCGCACTCGGCTCTGACCCCGACCTATAAAATACCCGCTAAGGATAAGCTCTCAAGGGAGGAGAGTGAGGTTTATTCGACGGTTTTTCGCCGCTTCGTCGCGGTATTCTGCTCCGAGGAGTGCGTAGCGGAGAAGAGCGAAATCAAGGTGAAGGTCGGAGAATACGAGGAATTTTCCCTAAAGGGAACTATAATCCGCGAGCCCGGCTGGACGAGGTACGACGACTACTCGGGTAAGGATAAAATTCTACCGACGCTTTCGGTCGGAGACGAGGTAAATATCGACTTCGCCCCGAGAGAGAAGCAGACGACGCCCCCGAGGCATTACACAATTGAAACGCTTAATAAATACCTGAAAAATCCCTTCAAGGACGATAAGGCTCGGGCAAAGGAGCTCGAGCAGAGCGGTGTCGTTGACGATGCCGACGACTACCGTGCGATTTTTGAGGGACTCGAGCTCGGCACCGAGGCCACGAGGACGGGTATTATCGACAACGCTAAAAAGAGCGGATATATCGACCTTAAAAAGGACGTGTATACCATACTTGACGGCGGCGAATTTCTGATTGAATCCATCGGGCGGCTCGGTATAGCTATGGATAAATACAAGACGAGCGAGCTCGGCCGCGCCCTGAAGAGGGTTTTCCGCGGCGAGATGACGGTCGACGAGAGCGTGAAGCTTGCCGAGAGTGAAATTGCCGAGATATTCAAATCGGCTCCCGCGGCACCCCCGCCCGTGAATACGGGCACGCTCGGCGAGATTGTCGGCAAGTGTCCGCTCTGCGCGAGGAACGTCGTCAGAGGTCGCTACAAATACGGCTGTATGGGCTACACCGAGGGCTGTAAATTTACGGTGGGCGTGCAGATATGCCGCCGCGATATACCGATTAGCGAGGCACGCCGTCTTCTTGCCGAGGGTAAGACCGCGAAAATTAACGGCTTCATATCAAAAAAAGGAAAGCCGTTCGGCGCCCGCCTCAAAATAGCCGACGGTGAGGTTGTGTTTGATTTTGATTAGGTAACCTCGGCAGGCCTTTTAACCTTCTCCCCCGATTTTGCATAGTATGTAGTGAGCGGGTCCTGACCGCCAAGTAAAATCTTCGGAGGAACATATGAACAACAACTGCTTATGCCACATTTTTGACGATAACTGCACCTGGATTATCATCCTTGCAATCATCGTTGTTTTCTGTTGCTGCTGCAACGGTTAATGCAAATAAAACGCGCTTGGGGTTATTCCCAAGCGCGTTTTTTATTTTATTTTTGTCTTATCTATCTCGGTCAAGGGTAGCACGAAGCCCGAGCTCTCGGCCGATGATATGTCGCAGGCGATAATCCTGCTCTTGTAAACAAGAAGATTGACGAACACCTCGCCCTCCGCCTCGTAATTCGTTACGCGGTAGGAGTAGTGGGTTACCTTCTTTCTCAGGTATTTCGAGATGTCGAGCCCCTGCGACCTTTGCAGCTCGTTGTAGCCGAGGAGCACTCGGTCGAGGCTCTCGGGCATGGCGAATGCCTCCTCGGTCTCCGAGCCCGCATCAACCCGAAGGCCGAAGCCCTCTATAAAGGCTATCCTGTCTTCCTTTGTCTTTATATTACCGTAATTGATTTCTACCCCGTTGGCCGAGGCAAAGACCGCGTCGCCCTCACCTACGGCGAGGACGGTGATAAGAATAGCAAGCGTCACCGCGATAAGCGCAAAAAACTTGAGGGTGGACGCTCTTACCGAACAAACGAACATATTTTCCCCCTGTATATTTTAATTCTGCCGTTTGTTCAAGTATATTCGGCGCGGGGCGCGCTTATGAGGGGCGGGGGGATTTTATTTTTTCTTTTTTGCGAGGCGGGTGAAGGAAAGAGAGAGAAGTACGCCGAGGGCGAGAAGAAGAGCGCAGGCTATCCAGTGCCACGCCGACGGGGGGAGCGATGCGAGCGTGAGGCCCGCATCCTTAGCCGTAGAGATATACACGGTGGGGAGGGAGCCGACGACGAAGCCGACGATGGCGTAATAGGTCGAGCGCGGATAGCGCTCGAGAAGGCGGCGCATAATTATCGAAATCAGGAAAAATCCTACCGCAATACCGAGAGCACAGCTGCCGAGGACAAGCAGGGATTTTAAAATATCGCGCCCGAGCAAAAGATGCTCGGTAAAGGCCTTAATAAGAGGGTTGTAATAGCCTAATATGAGAAGCAGCATACTGCCCGAAATGCCGGGCACGACGAGCGCCGTCGAGCCGAGGAGCCCGACCAAAAAGAGCACGAGGTAGCCAAACGGCGAGAGCGAGAACAGGTCACGCTCGGCCGAGACGGGAAGGAAGGAGAGAGCGAGGGCTAAAAATGCGGGGATAAGCAGTGCCGTAATATTCTTAGCACTCGGCTTCCCCGGCACCCTGTCGGTTATCGAGGGAACTCCGCCTATGGCGAGTCCGACGAAAAGCGAGACCGTCGGGAGAGGGAAGGCCTCGAGAGCCGCGCCGAGAGGGAAGAGAAGTGACACCGCACCGAGAACGAGGCCGAGCGCTATGGGAATAAGAGTAACAACGCTTTTCTTAAAGCTCCTGAATATATCGGCGACTGCCCCGACGAGCTTCTCATACACGCCGAGTATAGCGGCAACCGAGCCGCCCGAGAAGCCGGGAATAATAAACGCAATTCCCATGGCAAAGCCCGCGAGAAAATCCCCTAAAAAGACCTTCCCGCGCCGAGGGGTTTGGTTCTGTTCTTCCATACATTACTCCTTTGAATACTTTATTTTTGTAGGCCGAGACTCCCACGGCTCCTCTATAAGGATTTCGTACTCGCGCGCTTCCTTGAGAAACGAGGCGAGAGCCCGGGTGTCGGTTATTTCATTCGGGATATAAGCTCCGCACGGGGGCCGTCCCGCATCGGCGTGATAGTCGCCGCCGACGGTGAGAATCTTATTCCTCCCGCGAAGGAGTGAGAGTATCTCGTCCTTATGCGTGCCGCAGTATAGCTTGTGACAGCTTAGCT
Source organism: Clostridia bacterium (assembly GCA_017504605.1). Taxonomy (GTDB): domain Bacteria; phylum Bacillota; class Clostridia; order Oscillospirales; family CAG-272; genus UBA1740. Next base: position 7,990 of record JAFVQW010000039.1, on the reverse strand, counting down.
CCATTCCGTCTATAAGCTCGTCCACGAGCGGGTAGTTATAGCGCCGATAGGGGTGCGCCTGAATAATGAGACCGCCGTCGCCGTCCACCGCGCGCCGAAGTGCCGGGAGGTCGTAGTCGAACATCAGCGGGTGGCGAAGGGGGAAGTCCTCTCCGACACCGAGCACCACGAGGTGAAGAAAGTCGAGCCGCTCCATAGTAACCTCAATACCGAAGAAAACGCGAAGGCCCTCGGCCTCGCCGACAGATTTCGTGTGTCGGTATTCCTCGGTATATCTTTCAGCGAGAGCGAGGCCGTCACCGCCCTCGTCGTAGCTTTTGCAGTAGTGGTTAGTCAAGAGAATTCCGTCAATACGAACGGCGCGGGCATCGCGTACAATCCGCTCGGCATCGCCGAGGCAGCAGTGGCTTATCCCCGAGGTGTGGGCGTGCATATCAATCAGCATATAGGGCGCTCCGTGTCATTTTAATATGCTCTATGCCGTCCTCGATATAGGTATCCCCCTCGGCAATAAAGCCGAAGGCGGCATAGTAGCCCGCCGCCTGCGTTTGCGCACTAACGGTAATGCTCTTTGCGTGCATTTTTTCGGCAATTGCCGAGAGCGCCCCCTCCATAAGGGCTCGGCCGTGTCCCGCGCCGTGCGTGAGGGTGAGAACCCTGCCGATTTTTACGGTGTCACGGTCTAAATAGAAGGCGCGAAGGCAGGCCACGGCGCGCCCGCCGTCCATAATGAAGCAGTGAAGCGCGTCGGTATCAAGCCCGTCGAGGTCCTGGCAGATTATATTTTGTTCAAGCAGAAATATCTCCTGCCGTGATTTTAAAATTTCATAAAGCTCTGTCGGTGAGAGCTCGTTAAAATGCTTTGCAATAAAGGTCATAAGACTACACCTCGCTAAGAAGCTCGTCAAGGCGCATAACATATCGGTCAGCCGTTCTCTTCATTTCCTCTATATAGGACGCCGAGGATAAATCGAAAACTCCGTACGAGCGCATTCCCGCCGACTTTGCCGTGGCGACGGCGTTTACGTTGTCGTCAACAAATATAACCTCGCCGACCTCGCACCCCATTTTCTCGGCGGCGAGGCGGTATATTTCGGGATTTGCCTTCGTCGTCTCGAAGTCGTCGCAGGACCACACGTTGTCAAACAAATCCCATATGCCGAGTCTCTTAAGACACGGGTCGAGCATAGCGTGCGGGCTCGCCGTCAGGACGTTTAGGCTCGCGCCGCGGCTCTTAAGCTGTGTAAGAGCTTCGACGGTACCCACCTTTGCGGGCACGCGCTTCTCGTATTCCTCTGCCGCATACGCCATCATTTCCTCGGTGAGTGCCGTGGCGGTGCTCGGTATTCCGAGACTGCGGAAATACTCCGCCGTGCCGTGATACCCGAGGGGGGTGATAATTTTAATTATGTCACTCGTGTATTCTATTTTGTACTCGTCGAGTATTCGTAGCATAATAGCCTCGAAGGTAGGCATGGAATCAACGAGCGTGCCGTCGAAATCAAATAAATATGTGGGCATTTCGGTTCTCCTTAAACAGTTTTTATGAGGCTTGCCGCTCGCCGCGGGCCCTCGCACATCGATAAATTTGCTTCGCGCCGTCCTCGATGACTGCCGCGATAATTATAATTAGAAGATAGGTAAGCGTATCGCCCACGCCGAGAAGGCGTAGAGGCCGAAGCTTTGTGCGCCGAGATAATTAATGCTGTTATTCTTCGTCTAAGCAAAAGCTGTTAAGCTCTCCGTCGACGAGTGTCAGACTTCCCGTTTGTCCAATCTCAAAGCCGTCGTAGATGCTCTCCTCAACCGAGAGGTCGTAAATTTTTCCCTCGTCGTCGCGGAGCTTGACGAAGAAGCCACGCTCGGCTCTCGGCAGCTTATAGCCCTGATGCGGAACGCTCCTTACCACGCAAGCCATGTCCAAAACCTCGGCGTGAACCGTCACGCAGCACGGCTCGTAGGCGAGCCGTCTGTCCTCGTCCTCTTTAAGCGTTGTTTTGTTTTTTTTACTGTCGCGTATTACCGATATAATTATAATCGTAAGCATTACGGCGGCTGTTACGCCTATAATAATTGCTCTTTGCGTTCCTGTCATTTGCGAGCTCTCCTTTCAAAATTGTCTTTACCAAACAAACGGTATGAGGCGGTATTTTACCTTGGCCTTATATTCTTTGTATCCGTCGAGCCCGTCCGTCAGGACTCGCTCCTCGTTCAAAATCCGAACGACGATTACGGCGGGATAGAGCGCGAACGGAATAAGTCCCCAAAGCGAGCCGAGTATTAGCGGCAGCGGCAGGAACATAAGCAGCGTTGCAAGATACATCGGGTGACGGACGATGCCGTAGAGCCCGGTGCTGATAACCCTCTGATTTTCCTGCACCTTTACCGTGCGCGAGAGATATGCGTTCTCGCGCATAACCTCGGCGTAGGCTCCGTAGCCAACCGAAAATAACACGGAGGCCGCTATTACGAGCCAAAGCGGCACGCTTGACCAACCGAAACGGAAGTCAATTGCCGATAAAATAAACCCTATTGGAAACATTAAACCCGAAAGAGCGATAACACCCTTTTGTGCTCCCTGCTTTTCCTTGACGTCAAGGCGCTTTTCAAGAAGCGCCGGGGATTTGATAAAGAGGACAATTCCCATAAAGAGCATCGGAATAAAGAGCAGTGCGATAAATAGCCACGCCCCGGGGTATACGAGGGTCCCCGCAGGGAGAAAGAGAAGCACGCCTACCAAGACAAGCCCCATTATGTATTTTATCAGCGCGTTAAAAATCAGCTTCATAGGAGTTCTCCTTCTTAGTGTTTGGTGAAGTTACTCGCTCTCGCTCGTAGTGAAGTTATTCGTCAATTTGCTCTGCAAATTTCCTTACAGTGAAGTTTTGCTCGCTCCACTCGCAAAGTGAAGTTAAGTTTGCCCCACTTCGCCGCTAGGCGAAACTTCACTCACGCAGTGAACTTCACTGCCGAAGGCAACTTCACTTGCCCGTAAGGGCAAACTTAGTTGTTGAAACTATTGTTTGCGAAGACAAACAATAGTTTCAACGTGCCCTGTCCCCGGGAACAAATCCACGGGAGTCACGCCGCCGGCGGTGTAGGAGAGGCTCTCTAAAACTCGCACGTCTCGGGCGAGGGTCGAGGGGTTGCAGGAAATGTAAACAATTCTTTGCGGAGCGCGCTCGGCTATAAAGCGGAGCAGTCGCTCGTCACAGCCCGCACGCGGCGGGTCGACAACGATAACGTCGGGCTCGATTTTTCTGCCGAGGGCGCGCTCCGCTCCGTCGAGCAGGCGCTCGGTTACTGCGGCATCGCCGACGAAAAAGCGTGCGCTTTGAATTTCGTTTGCCTCGGCGTTCTCCCTCGCGCACTCGACGGCGGAGGGAACAATCTCGACACCGATAAGCTCGCCGAGGTCCTCGGCCATAGAAAGGCCTATCGAGCCGACACCCGAGTAGAGGTCGAGGAGCGTGTCTCCCGCCGAGAGAGCGGCGAGCTCGCGCGCCTTTTTATAGAGAAGTTCGGCGGCGCCGTGGTTCACCTGATAGAACGAGGGGGCGGTGAGCTTAAGCCTCACACCCGCGAGCGTGTCGAAAATATAATCTCTGCCCCATAGCGTGATATATTCGTCTCCGAGAACGACGTTCGTCGCACGGTCGTTCACGTTTATAAGTATTCCCTTAACATCGGGGAAGAGGCGGGTGAGGCCTGCACAGAGCTCGTCCGAGTGGGGGAGAGTGCGGCGGGTGAGAACGAGGGTGAGCAGAATTTCCCGACTGACCTCGCCGCGGCGCAGATATATATGTCTGATAAGGCCCTCGCCCGTGGCCTCGTTATATGCGGGGATATTATAGCGTACGAGGTGACGGCGTATCTCTTCGATTATGTCCGAGAAGACGGCGGGCGCCGCGGGGCAGCTCGCCGCCTCGCACACGGTGTGCGACTTCGGCTTATAGAAGCCGATAACGTACTCGCCCTCGCTAAGCTGTGATACGGGGTACTGTGCCTTGTTTCTGTAGTGAGCGAGCTTCGGCGAGGGGATTATGGGGAGAATATCTATATGCGATAAGCCCTCCTTAGCAAACGCCGCGCGGACGGTGCCCGATTTCTCGGCAAGCTCCGCCTCATACGTCATAGCGCGGTAGGCGCAGCTCGTGCAGTGCGGCACCGTGCAGCGCTCCTCTCCCTCGGGAAGTCTGAGAGTGCTCCTCTTCACAATCGAGAGCAGTCTTGCAACGGCGAAGCTCGATTGCAGCTTTATAATCTTCACCTCGGCGACGTCGCCCGTAACGGCGCCGCTGACGAAGACGACGAGCCCGTCAATCTTCGCAACGCCGAAGCCGAGATTTGTCATATCTGTAATCTCTACAGTGTATATGTCGTTCTTTTTCATTAAATGAAATCGTCCTTAAAAGAATTTCGGTATTCCTTAGGCGTTACGCCGAGGGCGCTCTTGAAGGTCTTCGTGAAATAAGAGGCATCGGTAAAGCCGCACTCCTCGGCGATCTCGCCGACGCTCTTCGCGGTATAGCGGAGCATATTCTTAGCAAGGCCAAGGCGGTAGGAAATTATATATTGGCGCAGGGTCTGCCCGCGGCTCTCCTTGAGAACGCGGCTGACGTAGAAGGGGTGATAGCCGAAAATCGCGCCGATTTCGGTATTTGAAATCTCCTCGCCGACGTTCTCGCGGATATATGCGTCGAGCGCCTCTATCATTCTGGCGGGGAGAGCGTTTTCGTCTGCGAGCTCGGCGAGCTTAATCAGCAAGAGCTTTAACATAGCCGACACGCGTGCGCGGTACTCGCCGACAGCGCTCGTAAAGACGTCGCACATCTCGAGCAGGCCTTCGCGCTCGCTCTCCATATCGGGCAGGTGTATATATTTGTCAAAGGGGGCGTGCTCCGCCGTCGGGTGCAAAAGCGAGGGGTCGAAAAGAGCCGTGGCGACGGGTGCCATACGCTCGCTCGGCTCGGGGCTCTCGCCCGTGAGGTCGAAGGACAGAGCCGCCACGCGAAAATACTGCCCGCGAAGCTTATACGGCACACCCGAGGGGATATAGAGCATATGCCCGGGGCCGAGATGCCCGAGCTTCTCCGAGCCGACGCTCGCCGTCAGGTCTCCCGATACCACGTATATAATTCTCGCATCGTATGCAATTCGCTCCTCGCCGCAGCCGACACTCTCAAAGATACCGGCAGAGCGGACGACGGGGTTAAGACGGGTAAAATCCATAAAAAAGCTCCCTTACAGAAAAAATCAGGTCTAACAGATTAATTTTAGCACTATTCAAAGAAAAAAGCAACGAAAAACTATATTTTTTCTAATAATAGGCACACGCGAGACAGAAGCCCTGAAAAGAAAAAATAAAAAACAGATATTTTTTGAAAAAGGGGGTTGACAATTCGAAAAAATTGTTGTATAATAGTCAAGCGATGCGCGAAAGCGCGGTGACGGCCCGTTAGTCAAGCGGCTAAGACGCGGCCCTCTCAAGGCTGAGGCATGGGTTCGATTCCCGTACGGGTCACCAATAAAAAGCTAAACCGAATTTTCGGTTTAGCTTTTTATTTTTGTCTTCGTGCGCTATCGGACACACACCAAGCGCCAAGCTTGGGATTGGGTTCGAAAAATAGCCTCGCCGTCTTGTGTCAAGACCTTGTAGGCGAGACGTCTACCCGTACGGGTCACCAGACATGAATAATACGAACTCTCACAAAGGGTTCGTATTTTTCTTTACAAGAGATTTCTTTGGCATCAAGAAAAAACGCGACGAATAACAAGCGAATAAGTTAAAAACACGCAGGGTATAAACAACCTTGCGTGTTTTTTCTTTGCTCCAATTCTACTAACAGGTTATTTAATTTTTAATCTGTCTATTTGATAGGTGGCACATAAAAGTTCTATCAATCTGCTTTTTTGAGCCTATATTTAGAAGGGGTGCTACCCACCTTTTCCTTAAAAGTTTTGCTGAAATAACTAAAGCCGCAAAAACCGCACTTAATAGCAATGTCTGACACCGACATATCAGTCATATTTAAAAGCATTTTTGCCTGCTCAATTCGATAGTTTGTCAGATACTCGGAAAAGCAACAACCAAATCTTTTTTTGAATATTCTGCAAAAATAGGAATTGTTTATGTACAGAGTCTCTGCGACAGTTGTGGAGGTGATCTGATCGTCAAAGTGCCCTTTGATGTATTCAAGAACGTTGCGCACAAAGTCTTGTTCCGTATCTACGTTTTTTGAGTTTACAAAAAACGAGGAGGCACAAAGTCTGCCAAATATGATAGAAAGGTTTCCGATAGCTTCAAGCTCCCAACCCGGTTCTCTTTTTTCGTATGCATTAAATGCCGCTCTGGCGCATTCGTAAACCAAAGAACCAACCTCGGAATTGGATTTGACTGCAGAGGAGACGGTAATAGTACCCTTTTCAAGACTGCACTTCAGCGACTCATCCCACAGAATGGAAGCATCAAAGCAGATGCACTCGTGGTATGTATTAGGGTGAAAAAACGCGTGATGCACCGCATAAGGCGGAATTACAAGAACGTCGCCGGCCTTTACCTCATACAAATCTGCGCCTATATAGAAATCAACGCTTCCTTCTATAACCGTTATCAACTCGATTTCCTTGTGATAATGAGAGTAAAGCGTGGCGGTGGCTGTGTTGCCTTTTTTATAAATTGCAAACGGAATAGTGGTATATCTCTTTTTAAATCCGTCAGAAAACATTATACCTCCAAAGTCAATGCAGTTATATTTTTTGGTCAAAATACAACTATTAAACGACCTTTTCTTTCAGTATAATTATATTGTAAAATATTTCGAATGATTTGTCAATACCGAAAGGAGAAAAACGTGAATAACATTTTGGTGATAACGGACAGCGAGTCTGATTTTCTTTCGCTTATGTCAAAGCACTGCAAAATTACCGTAAAATCCACAAGCGAGCCGATCGCTGATGGCAAATACGACGCGCTGTGTATTCTTGGTGGTGCGGAGGTCTCGGCACTCTCAATGTCGGCACCGCTTCACAATTTTGCGGAGAAAATGCACTCTGAGGGAAAACCGATATTTTTTGAATTCGTCGGCGCTCTTCTTTTAACAAGAAAAAGTGGCAATTTGAACACCGCGCGTCAAAGAATGGTTTACCGTCGAGAAGGATTGGAATGTGAATATATAAATGACGGCGATCTTTTTGACGGTCAAGACAACGACTGTATAAGGTACGGTAATCTTTTTGAAAATTCACGTCCGATACTCACCTATAAGGAGCATGTGTGCGCTCACTCTAATATAGAAATGAGCGAGGAAGAACACAAGAACGGTACGTATGCCTTGTGGTGGTATGATGACAAAACCCTCGTATCCTCAATAAGACTGTCAAATTTCCACCGTGCAAGGTTTGCTCCGAGAAAAAGATGGCAGACGCTTGTTTCAGGGATTATTTCTTTTCTTGCCGGCGAGAAGATAGACTTGGAGTTTGACACACCCGCATATACCTACAACGAATGTAAGGTAACATCGGCAAAAGATGCCGATGAAATAATTAAACGTGCAGTAGAATGGATTGAGAAGTCCGAAACGCTCAACAACTGTGGCAAAGGTGGCGCGAAGGAAGGCTTCTCTAATCGCATATTAGCAAGAACGGGGGAACATAGCCGAAACAAAAACGTCAGAGCTGACTGTACAAACGAGATTGCCGGTGCTTTGATGTTTAATGCATTGATAAACGGCTGTGAAAAATCCAAGAACATAGCAGAAGAGCTCTTCAAGTTCACTTTTGATAATTTTCAAATCAAAAGCGGCGAGCATAAGGGAATGCTCCGTTGGTCGGAGAGCGGCTGGTACGATTGCTATCAGGACGATGTTGCAAGAGCAGTTATCCCCGCACTTCTTTGTCAGTTTTTCGGCATGGAGGTACCATACCTTGAAGAAATAAAGGACGCGCTTGACTATCTTGTCGCAACGACGACGCAAGACGGAGTACGCGT
>JAFVQW010000038.1 GCA_017504605.1 Clostridia bacterium | reverse complement strand
TCGAACCAACAACCTGCTGATTACAAATCAGCTGCTCTGCCATTGAGCCACACCAGCGCTCCGAACAGTCTGTATTATAACAGATTAAAATTGTTTTGTCAATAGGTTTACAAAACTTTTTCCGAAAACTTTTCCCACCTTATTGACACCACATCGTTTTTGTGATATACTCTTATGGCAAGAAAGGGGTATCGCCAAGCGGTAAGGCACAGGACTTTGACTCCTCTATCCGCTGGTTCAAATCCAGCTACCCCTGCCAACAAAAAACGCACCTTTGTCTACCGACAAAGGTGCGTTTTTTGAATGATGTTTGCCTGCGGCACATTAGGCAAACATCGCATCATTGCGACCAACGGGAGCAACATCATTTTGAGCGAAGCGAAAAACATCATATCGCCGCAGGCGATGCATCGTTTGACATACTAAAGATTGTGTGGTATAATATGTCCGTAGAGGTGATTTGAATGTTATTTGGCAAAAAGAAAAAAATATCTGAATATTTATTAGTAAAGCAAAAGACTCAAATCGTTACCGCTTTTGATGATCTTCTTTTAGACTATCTTTCCGGCACTTTAAAGGATAAACTTGTAAATTTAGAAATGAAACACATTGATATCCATATTGATTGGTTGCCTGACTATAAGTGCATTGGTATTCAAGGAAAAGTTAAGGAGTATTATTTTGATATTCAAATAGAACCCGAGTCTTTTTCAATTGCATATGATAAAGATGAACCGGAAGATGTGATGGAATATGATCTAACAAGCAAAAATGAACTTTATAAAAAGATAGAATGTGAGATTTCGGGTGTAAACTAATCTATATCAAATATACGTATTGGTATACTTTTTACTGTTCTTACCGCATTTACACACCTTTTTACTGCTCTTTGTTGGCAGTGGCTCCACTTTTGGAGCGGACACCGCAAAGTGCGCCACCTCGCATTCTCGCCGCAGTGCGTCAATAGAAAAAGCACACGCTTGCTACAAAAGCAAGCGTGTGCTTTTTAGTGGCTTTCAGTGCTTTACGAGGTTATTTTTGTAAGCTCGACAGTTACGCAGTCGACGTCGTTAATCTCTCTGTAAATACCGTTCGACTCTATGTCCTCTGCACTAAGAGCCTTGCCGTCGAGCATATAAGATGCGCCCGACTCTACCACGGGATAAACGGTTATTTTATCCTGTAGCTTTACGCTCGTAAAAATTTGCACTATAACACGGCTGAGCTCAGCGTCGGAGTACTGCACCGCCGTAACCGCATCAGCATCGTGGATAACCCGCATCTCTGCCGTACGGTAGAACTCGCGGTCTGCCTTAAACCTATCGACCGCCGCCTTTAACGCCGCTTTTTCACTTTCCGGATAAGAGGCGATATTGGTGGAAAATCCCAAGGGGCCGCCCGTTAAGAAGGCGTGGGTGTATCGGCAGGTGACGTTGTGCACTCTTGCCCAGGTGGAGCCGTCGCAGCTTATAGGAAGAGTTACAAGGTTATGACCGTATTGATTTGGGAATCCGTCGAAAAAGCGTCTGACGTCATACTTTTCCACGTAGCAAGGCGGTACGCGCAGTGCTGTATCCTTAAATATTCTGAAGCCGTGAATGGGGCTCTGATTATCACTTGACCACACACTGTCATAATAGGTAAACGTCTCAAGGTCCATACGGTTGCCGCCCGAGGCACAATTGGTGATATATATATCGGGGTGCTTTTGTCTGATTTCGGAAATGAACCTTTTAACGCCCTTAAAATAGTAATAGAAGCCGTTATGCGTAGGGTCGTAACCCAAGGAGCCGTTGAAATCGAGCTTCAAATATTCCAAGCCGTACTTTTCAATCAGGTTAAGGACTATATCGGTTATATATCTGCGCGCCTCATCGTTTGCAAAATCCAAAAAGGCAATACCGTTAGAGCCGTTTATGTAGTATTCGGGGTGGCTTTTATAAGCCTCCGTGCACTTGAGAACGCGCTCGGGCTCTATCCACATACCGAATTTCATACCAAGAGACCTCACGTAATCCGCAAGCTCCCCTACCCGTCCACGATAACCGCCGACGAGATTTTCATTCCAGTTTCCGATTTCGGCATTCCAGTTCTCGGTAAAGCCAAACCAGCCGGCATCAATAAGGAAGAGCTCAACACCGAGCTCAGAGGCTGTCTTCGCCTGATTTTTTATATCCTCGACGTTTATCCAATCGAAAGTATTAAGCCAGTTGTTGTATATAACAGGCAATACACGCCTCGGATACAGCTTATTAAATACGCGATGGATTTTCCAAGCGTCAAAGTCGCGCGTATTTTGAGTTTCATACGCTACGAGGCGGGGCATATCCACCCTCTCGCCGCTCTTTAAATGCATAGCAAGACCGTCGTCGTTTATACCCGCCTCAACAACTATCGCTATATCCTTCGTAGGAATACGCTTCCTCGATACTCTTATTTTCCAGTGCGCGCTCGGCATAAGGTGAAGCACGAAAATCCTGCCGTTGCCCTTATTGCGCACCGCCAGCATCGGCGTCGCCTCCTCGGTGGTACGAATACCGAGGTTGGAAGCCTCGACCCCCGTTACGAGCTCCTGCCAGCCGCCCGAGGATTCGTTACCCCAGCAGCTGAACTGCGTATAGACCTCGTAATCACCGCCATCAAGACAAAAGCGGCTCGTATAGCGGTTAAGCGTGATATTCCGCTTTGCAACGAGGGTGTCCTCACGCATAACGACACCGAGTCCGAGGTCGGTAAATTTTGCATCGACAGAAAAGCTCTCGTTCTCGAAGAAAAGAGAATCTCCGTCTCTCCTTATTTTGGCAATATCCGAGTCAAGACCGTCCACGGCTCCAAAGTCGCCGTATGCCGAGAAAAAGCCGGAAATGCTCGTATATGCGCTCTTTTCAATATGGAACATATTCTTGATATTCATATAAGCCTCCAACTTAGGATTTTACTCTTTCAATTTACCCTTTTATAACCTTATTTTAACACAGCGAAAAGAATTTTTCAAGTAGATTTATTCCCGCGTTTAAGCCGTATTTTCCCTCCGCACTCTTTTTATTCCGAGCTTTCGGGGGCGTTTTTTTGCTTTCATTTTATTAAATTCGCGGTAACGTATTGTAATTTTAATTTTTGTGTATTAAAATATTAAATTATAAAAGTCAAAGCCAAATGCGCGAGGTTTTCGTTATGAGAATTGTTGTTAAAATAGGAACGTCCACGCTGACACACGCGAACGGCTGCGTTAATCTGCGCCGTTTTGAGGCGCTCTGCCGCACGGTGAGCGATATAAAGAACGCGGGAAACGAGATAATACTCGTCTCCTCGGGCGCTATCGCCGCGGGGGTGGGAAAGCTCAATCTCCGTGAGCGCCCCCACGATATAGCGGGCAAGCAGGCGGCGGCCGCCGTCGGCCAATGCGAGCTTATGTATATTTACGACAAGGAGTTTTCCTCGCATAACCACACGGTTGCACAGCTGCTTCTGACGGCGCCCGACCTCAGCTGTGAGGATAGGCACAGGAAGTTTGAAAACACTATGTCTCGCCTGCTCGAGCTCGGCACTATTCCGATTATAAACGAGAACGACACCGTTGCCACCGAGGAGATAGAATTCGGCGACAACGACACCCTCGCCTCGCTCGTCGCGGTGAGTGTCGGAGCAGACCTGCTCGTGCTCCTCTCGGATATCGACGGTCTCTACACCGCCGACCCGAGAAAGGACCCCACGGCCACCCTCATTACCGACGTCAGGGAGATTGACGACTCGGTGCGCGCGCTTGCAAGCGGCGCCGGCTCCGAGCGCGGCACGGGCGGTATGATTACGAAGATTCGCGCGGCGGAAATCGCGACGGCGGGCGGCTGTGATATGATAATCACCAACGGCGCATATCCCGAGCGCCTCTACGATATTGCCGACGGTAAGTGCGTCGGTACTAAATTTCACTCTTTAAAATGAGGTCTTTATGACATCTACTAAGGTTATTCTTGAAAACGCGCGGGCGGCTCTTCCCGCTCTGTGCGGCGTGTCTGACGAGAAAATCAATCTCGCGCTTCTTGCTATGAGCGAGGCGCTATTATCCGACACCGAAAAAATTCTTGCGGCAAACGAGGCCGACTGCGAGGCGGCTCGGGGTAAAATCTCCGAGGTTATGATAGACCGTCTCCATCTCTCACCCGAGAGAATTCGCCAAATGGCAGAGGGTATACGTGAGATTACCCGCCTTCCCTCTCCGCTTGGCAGAGTGCTCGACGAGGTCAACCGCCCGAACGGACTTAACATAAAGAAAATTTCCGTTCCGCTCGGGGTTATCGCTATCATCTACGAGAGCCGTCCTAACGTCACCTCGGACGCCGCCGCACTCGCTCTTAAGAGCGGCAACGTATGTATTCTCCGCGGCGGCAAGGAGGCCTACCGCTCCTCGCGTGCGGTTACCGATGCACTCGTGCGCGGTATAACCTCGGTTGGGCTTCCCGCTAACGCGCTCCAGCTCGTCGAGGACACCTCGCGCGAGAGTGCCACCGAGCTTATGCGGGCGAGAGGCTATATCGATATGCTTATTCCGCGCGGCGGTGCGGGTCTTATCCGCGCCTGCGTTGAGAATGCGCTCGTTCCCTGCCTCGAGACGGGCACGGGAATATGCCATATATACGTCGATAAGAGTGCCGATATAGATATGGCGCTCGATATTATAGAAAACGCGAAGACCTCGCGCCCCTCGGTCTGCAACGCGGCAGAGGTTCTGCTCGTTCACGAGGACGTCGCGGGAGAGCTTCTCCCCCGTCTTAAGGAGCGGATTGGCGACCGCGTGGAGCTCCGCACCGACAGGAGGGCCTACGCCCTAATCGGCGGCACGCCGCTCGGGGAGTGCGACTTCGATACCGAGTTTCTCGACTATATTCTCGCCGTTGGGGTCGTCGGCTCGACGGCCGAGGCGATAGAGCATATCGGCCGCCACTCGACGCATCACAGCGAGTGCATCGTCACCGAGGACGAGGCCGCGGCCGAGGAGTTTGTAACGGCCGTCGACAGTGCGGCGGTATACGTAAACGCCTCGACGAGGTTTACCGACGGCGGTGAGTTCGGCCTCGGCTGCGAGATGGGTATTTCAACACAGAAGATGCACGCGAGAGGCCCTCTCGGAATAAGAGAGCTCACCACCTACAAATACGTAATAAGAGGAAAGGGTCAGATAAGATAATGAAAATAGGTTTTATCGGTGTCGGAAATATGGGCGGTGCGCTCGCACGCGCCGTCAGCAAGACAGGCGACGGAGAGGTTCTCCTCTACGACAAGTCGGAGGAGCGCGCCGAGGCTCTTGCCGCCGAGATAGGCGGTGTGTCCTCGCCCCTTGCCACGCTCGTTCGCGAGGCGGATTTTATATTCCTCGGCGTTAAGCCGAATATTCTCCCCTTCGTGCTTCGCGACATTTCACCGCTTCTTCTCGGCCGTCCCTCGTACACCCTCGTTTCTATGGCGGCGGGGGTTGCGATACGTCAAATCGAGGAGGCACTCGGATTTGGGGCACCCGTAATCAGAATTATGCCCAACACCCCCGTTGCGTACGGCAGCGGAGTTATACTTTACACCCCCTCGGAGAACGTCGCGCCCGCGAGCGTTGATGCCTTCCGCTCTATGCTCCGCGAGGCAGGCATGCTCGATGCTATCGACGAGAGGCTTATGGATGCCGCATCGGCTATATCCGGCTGCGGCCCCGCCTTCGCCTTTATGTTCGTCGAGGCTCTCGCCGACGGCGGCGTTGCGGCGGGCCTTCCGCGCGACCGTGCACAGACCTACGCCGCGGCTATGCTCGCGGGCGCGGCTAAAACCGTTCTCGAGAGCGGTATGCACCCGGCAGAGTTAAAGGATGCCGTATGCTCCCCCGGCGGCAGCACCATCGAGGGCGTTGTCACGCTCGAAAACGGCGGATTTCGCGGCACCGTATCCGATGCTGTTCTCGCCTCGTTTGAGAAGACGAAAAAGCTCGGAAAAAAGTAATATTTGTGTATTTTTCACACCCCTGAGCCAAAATTGCGCTCTCCTTTTTCGCACAAGATAAAAGTTTATAAAAATTTGAAAAAGGACTTGCTTTTTTGGTTTTGCTGTGTTATAATACTACTTGTCAATTTGTGATTAATAAAAAAAGATATAAAATTCGGCTCGAAAGAGTCAAATTTTGGGAGGTGTCAAAATGGCTAAATGCAGCATTTGCGGTAAGGGCGTAACCTTTGGACACAACGTGTCTCACTCCAACCGCAAGACCAACAGAACCTGGAAGCCTAATATCCGCAAGGTTAAGGCAGTTGTAGACGGTTCCAATCAGACAGTCAGCGTTTGTTCCCGTTGCCTTCGCTCCGGAAAGATCGAGCGCGCTTAACGTCAAAAGAGGGTAGCACAAGTTTAAAGCTTGAGCTACCCTCTTCTGTATTAAGTACAAGGGCTCGGTTGCGCCCAAATGCGCCGACCCTTTTTGTTAGGAGTTTGTTATGAAAATCAGGGTCGCCGTAGTTGACGGCAGAATTCCCGAGGCCGCGAGGCGCTCTCTTATGAAGGAGGGCTTTCGCGTAGTTACGCTTTCCCCGCACCCGGGGCTCTCCCCCGCGGTTGCCTCGCATACCGATATGCTGATATGCTCGGTTCGCGGTGAGCTTATCGCCGCGGCGGAATACTGCGAGCTCTATCCCGACGTCTTTACCGACCTCGGAGAGCTTCTTCGCGGGTGGCGCTTCGGCTTCAGCGCCGACGAGCTCGGGGAGAAATACCCGAGCGACTGTAGGCTGAACGCTCTTTTTATGGGCGACTGCCTTTTTGCAAGGAGAGCCTCGCTCTCGGAATACCTCGCCTCGCGCGCCGAGGCGGCGGGCTACAGAATTGTCGACGTGGCGCAGGGCTACCCCGCCTGCACGGTGCTTAAGCTCTCCGAGAGCTCGGCCGTGACCGCGGACCGCGGAATGGCGCGTGCGCTCGAAAAAGAGGGTGTCTCCGTCACCGAAATCGAGTGCGGTCATATTTCCCTGCCCCCTCACGAGTACGGCTTTATCGGCGGCGCGGCGGGTGTATTCGGCGGCAGGCTGTATTTTTTAGGCGACCCTAAGACACACCCGTCGTACGAGAAAATATCAGCGGCGGCAGAGGCCGCCTCACTTACCGTCGTTCCCCTTTGCGACGGGCCGCTCCGCGACCTCGGCGGTATTCTTTTTGCCGAGGGTGACGTCTAATATAACGGTAAATACGGGAACGAGCAAGAGGCCTAAAAGGCCGAAAATCGAATAACCGAGATACAGAAGAATGAGCGTGACGAGCGGGTGCACTCCGAGGTTCTTACCGAGAATCTTCGGCTCGGCCACCTGCCGCGCGAGCTCGTGAAGCACCAAGAGGACTATAAGCCCGATGCCCATTTTCATATCCCCGAGGCATAAAGAAAATATGCTCCACGGCACGAGCACCGTGCCGACACCGATAACGGGGAGTAGGTCGAGCACGGCTATAACGAGTGCTAAAAGAGCGGCGTATCTCGCGCCGAGTATCACAAGGCCAAGGAGCATTATTAAAAAGGTAATAAGCATAAGCGTAAGGTAGGAGCGCAGGTATTTTATACCGAAGTCGAAAAAGCCCGCCTTGAAGCGCGAGAGCCAGGAGTATATTTTCTTCGGAGCATGGCCTCTGACGAAGCCGTTGATTTTTTCAAGGTCAAGAGCGAAGAACACCGAGGAAACGACGGTTATCACGACGAAGAGAAATCCGCGCGGCACCGCCCCGACAAACGAGGTTAAAAGCCCGCCGAGCCTTGTAAGAAAGGCGCTGAGAACTCCGTAAAACGCCTCGGCCACCCGCTCGCCAAGCTCGCCGAAGAGCTCGGACAGGAGCCCCCCACCGAGGAATTTACCGATAAGCTCGCCAAGCGCCTCTCCCTCTCCGAGACCGACGAGAAAGCTCCAGAGCTCACGCGCGAGAAGCCATACGAGCAGTGCGGCGACGGCGAGCGCCACCGCGGTAACGAGGAGTGCGAGCGCAGCACGCACCCGCCTTTTCTTCACCGAGAGCCAAGCGGAAATGGCTCCCGCGGGTCTATCGACCGCGAAGGCGATTGCCCAGGCTACAAGAAACGGTAATATCGGCGCCAAAAGATATTTCATAAATATATAAATGAGTGCCGTAATACCGAGCGAGGCAACCGTTATATATGCGAACTGCCTTATTTTTTCCGTTTTCATTCGTCCCCCAATAGCGGTTTATTTATAAAATTATATCCACGTAAAAAATAATTTATTATATTTATTATAAAGGAAGAGAAAAAATGGTTATTATTGAAATGGAAAACGGCGCGAAAATCGAGCTCGAGCTCTATCCCGAGGCTGCGCCCATCACGGTTGCGAACTTTGAGAAGCTCGTCGGACAGGGCTTCTACGACGGCCTTACCTTTCACAGAGTTATTCCCGGCTTTATGATACAGGGCGGCGACCCGCTCGGTAACGGTATGGGTGGCTCCGACGAGAACATCAAGGGCGAGTTCCGCGCAAACGGACACGATAACCCCATAAAGCACACCCGCGGCGTTATCTCCATGGCACGCGCCTACAACCCGAACTCCGCATCCTCGCAGTTCTTCATTATGCACGCCGATGCACCTCATCTTGACGGTCAGTACGCCGCCTTCGGCAGGGTGGTATCCGGCATCGAGGCCGTGGACGAGATAGCCTCTATCCCCACCGATTACAGCGACAGACCGAAGATTGCGGTTAGAATTAAGAAGGCTTATATTAAGTAAAAAGCACAAAAAAGGCAGACACTGATTGTGTCTGCCTTTTTTGTATGAACCTATTAAGCAAGCGCGTCGGGGTGCTTTTCCTTGATAACGGCCGCAGCCTCCTCGTCGAGATAAACGAGAACCTCGCCCTTGAAGAAGCGAAGAATAGATGCGGGAACCTCGGGGGTAACGGGGCCGAAGAAGGCCTTCTCAACGATGTCTGCCTTAACCTTGCCCGATGCTACGAAAACGATTTTCGCAGCGTTCATAATCTGTCCGATACCCATAGTGAAGGCACGGGTGGGAACGTCCTCGCGGCGCTCGAAGAAGCGAGAGTTCGCATCAATCGTAGAGTCGGTAAGCTCAACGAGAACGGTGCCGTAGCTGAAGTGATCGGCGGGCTCGTTAAAGCCGATGTGTCCGTTGTTTCCAATACCGAGAACCTGAATGTCAACACCGCCCATAGAAGCGATTACGGCATCGTATCTGTCGCGCTCTGCCACGGGGTCAGCCGCCATACCGTTAGGAAGGTTTACGTTCTCCTTCTTGATGTCTATGTGGTTGAAGAGATTGTCAAACATAAAGTAAGAGAAGCTCTGGTCGTGGTCTGCGGTAAGTCCGACGTACTCGTCAAGGTTAACCGTCTTAACCTCCTTGAAGCTGATCTCACCCGCATCGCAGCGCCTTGCAAGCTCGCGATACATGGGAACGGGCGAGGAGCCTGTAGCGAGACCGAGAACGGTCGCGGGCTTATTCTTCACCTGCTCGGCGATTACGGCAGCGGCGGCAATGCCCGCCTCCTCTGCGGTTTTGTAGCTGAAAATCTTAATCATTTCTATGTTCTCCTTTTGTAAATATATGCTTACAGATATTTTCTTACGATTGCCTTCATCTCATCAAGGCGGGACTCCATATCGGCAACGAGCTTGAACTGATTTCTCGCACGGTCAAGGTTGTGCGAGGGTCTGTGAACTCTGAAGTAAACGTCACCGCTAAGATAGTCGGTGAGGAAGCGCATGCCGCACTCGAGCGTCATCATAATCGCACCTATGGGAAGAAGCTCGAGCTCGCCCGCGGTCAGTCCGCCCGCGGCACCCTCGATAAAGCCCTTGACGTAGAGCTCGTAGAGCGAAATGTCGAAGTTAACCTTAGTGAGATCTGTCTCGTCCTCGAGCGCCGTCGTTGCGCCGAAGCGTATCGAGTCGCCGAAATCGTTAACCGAATATCCCGGCATTATAGTATCGAGGTCGATAACGCAAAGCGCGCCGCCCGTCTCCCTGTCAAAGAGGATATTGTTCAACTTCGTATCGTTATGCGTTACGCGAAGAGGAAGACGTCCCTCGGCGTGTGCGCGCTCGAGTGTCTCGGTAAACTCACGGCGTGCGCGAGCAAACTCGACCTCGGCTCCCACCTCGGCGAGTCTGCCGACGGCATCCTTCTCTACCGCCTCCATAAGCTGACGGTATCTGTCGGGGGTATTATGGAAATTGGGTATCGTCTCGTAGAGCGTCTCGGCGGGAAAATCTCTCAGCATATACTGGAAATTGCCGAAGGCAACCGCACTGTCGTAGAACTGCTCGGGCCTCTCAACCTTGTCAAAGCTAAGGCTGTCGGAAACGAAGAGCAGAAGTCGCCAGAAGTCGCCGCTCTCGTCAACGAGGAAATCCTTCCCCTCCCGAGTAGGAATAACGTTAATAACCTCGCGCTCGGGGTCGCCGCCCTCGCGCTCTATTTTTTCTCTTATAAATTTTGTAACCGCAACGTAGTTGCCCATAAGCAAATCGGGGCGCTTAAATACGTTCTTGTTAATTCTCTGGAGTATGTAGTCGTGGATTTTTCCCTCGGCATCCCGCGTTTTTACAAGCCTCGTATCGTTTATATGTCCGCTGCCGTAGGGCTCTGCCGAGATGAAATCTCCGACGGCCCTAAAGCCCTCGACTACCATCTCGACGCGGCTTTTTTTATTAGTCCTTTCGTTCATAAGTCCAAGTAATCCTGCTCCTATTATTCCTGCTTCATTTTTATATTTTGCGAGCTCGACGCGAGTTGAAGCACCGCTCGAACCAAAGGTAGCTCTCTTAAGTCTTTCGCGGAGCGGGCCGATAAGGTCCTCGCCCTCTCCCGATATACCGCCGCCGATACACACGACCGCGGGCTGAAATACGTTGATTATATTTGCGACGCCCGTCGCAAGATAGCTTATAAATTCATCGACGACAAGCCCGCCCGCAGCATCGCCGCGTCGCTTGGCCTCAAAGGGAATAAGGCCGTTCATCCTCTCGGGCACACCGCCCGCAAGCGAGGCAAGGATACTGTCGGGGTAGCGCTTCATCATACGCACGGCCTCGGCCGTCAGCGCTCTTACCGAGCAATAGGTCTCAAGGCAGCCGCGCTTACCGCAGGCGCACTGTCTGCCGTCGGTCTCAACAACCATATGGCCGACCTCTGCCGCGTGCCCGTTTACGCCCTCCCATATTTTGCCGTCAATAACTATTCCGCCGCCGACACCCGTGCCGAGCGTTACCGCGATGAGTGAGAGCTCACCGCTGCCGACACCCCACTGTGCCTCGGCATATGCCGCCGCGTTCGCATCGTTGGCTATAAAGCTTGGGAGTGAGGTTACCTCACCGATAATCGCGGCAAGGGGTACGTTCACCCAGCCGAGATTGGTAGCGCGTACGACAACACCGTTTTTCACTATTCCCGGGGTGGCAACGCCCACCCACAGGAGGTTTTCCATACCGATTTTCTCACCGTCACAAAGAGAATGGATTAGCCGCCGAATATCAAGAGCAATCTCGCGTGCGGAGCGAGGGGCTCTCGTCTTCGTGCTTGCTTTGCTGATAATTCGCTTACTGTCAAGGTCTATAAGCCCGACGGCAGTATTAGTGCCGCCAAGGTCAACGCCAATACAATATTTCATTACGCCTCCTTCCGTGGCTCTTTCTCTTTTGTATAGTTTTATGTATAGTCTTACATATAATATTATATTCTTACCCATTGACTTTTGCAAGGGAAAATAGTATAATTATTTGTAGTATAGAACGATTTTTTAATCATTTTACAAATCAAGGGGGGCTTTTTATGAAAATTGACGAAATATCCGACGTGCTCGCCGAGCTGTACCGAATTACCGGCTTCCGCGCCTCGCTTCACGGTGCGGATTACAGCGAGATAGCCGCTTACCCTAAGGAGAAGCACCCCTTTTGCCGAAAAGTCCAAGAGCGCCGTGAGGAATACGAGATGTGTGTCAAGTGCGATAAGGCCGCCTGCACGCGAGCTCTCGAGACCAGGAACACTGTAATATACAAATGCCGCTACGGAATGACCGAGGCGGCGAGCCCGCTCTATAACTTCGGCACTCTCACCGGCTTTCTTATGATGGGACAGGTCTCGGAGAGCCCCGCCGTTCACGCCTCTATGTGTGAGGCTCTTATCCGCCTCGGTGCGGACGAGGCGTTTGCAAGGGAGGCCGCGCGTGTCCCCGTGGTTGACCCCGATATGGTGCGCTCCTACGTAAAAATTATGACCATCTGCGCGCAGTATCTCACCCTCTCAAACGCAATTCCCAATGAGAAGCCGACGGTTGCCGAGATGGCAAAAAAATACATCTACGAGAATTACGGAAAAAAGTTCACCATAAAGGATATATGCCTCAACATCGGCTGCTCTAAATCCACGCTTATCACCGCCTTTAAGAAGCAGTATTCGATGACGGTAAACGACTACATAACAGAGCTCAGGCTCACCGAGGCGACAAGAATGCTCGCCCTCGGGGATATGTCGGTCGGCGAGATTGCCCTGCAATGCGGCTTCTCCGACCAATCCTATTTTTCAAAGGTTTTCTCGGCGAAGCACGGAGTTAAGCCGAGCGAGTATTGCAGACATAAATTTGCTTTGGAGAAAAAATGAAAATAATTCACACCTCTGATTTGCATCTGGATTCGCCCCTCAGTGCAAACCTTGACAAGGAGAGGGCGGCTATAAGAAAAAGAGAGCTCTTTGACACGCTTCGCAGAATATCGGTATATGCCGAAAGCGAGGGTGTCAGCGCGATTATAATTGCGGGCGACCTCTTCGACAGCGCGAGAATCTCGAAAAGGCGCGCAGAGGCACTACTCTCGGTAATCAGCGAGCACGGGAGCATTTCCTACTTCTATCTTGCGGGAAACCACGAGCGCGACGGTCTTCTCTCGTCGGGCGCCCCCCTGCCCGAGAACTTCTTTGTTTTCGGCGAGGATTGGACATATTTCGAGCTTTCGGGCACCGTAATATGCGGCAGAGCCTCTATTAACGACGGTATGTTTGAATCCCTGTCACTCCCCCGAGAGAAGACCTGCATCGCCGTCCTTCACGGCTCGCTCACCGAGCACCGCTCGGGTGGTGATACCATAGGACTTGACGAGGCCTCCGGAAAAGGAATAGATTACTTAGCCCTCGGTCACTACCACTCCTACTCGGTAACCAAGATGGCGGATGGCGGCGTTGCCGTCTACTCGGGCACGCCCGAGGGCCGCGGCTTCGACGAGGCAACGGAGTGCGGCTTCGTTCTTATCGACACCGAGGGGGCACTTCGCCACCGCTTCGTCGGCTTCGCAAAAAGAAGGGTTATGATAATCCCGACGGATATAACCGATGCCGGGGGGGGTGGCCGACGTGGTCTCTGCCCTCGCCGCCTCGCTCGCGGGAATCGGCTCCGAGAACATAGTAAGAGCCGTGCTCGAGGGGCGCAGGAGCCCCGAGCTGATTATCGACACCGCGAGTCTTCGCGAGCGCTTTTCCGAGCGGTTCTTCCACCTCGAGGTGCAGGACGCCTCGCGCCCGAAAATTAATCCCGAGGACTACCGCTTCGACAAGTCCTTCAAGGGCGAGTTTATACGCTCGGTGTACTCAAGCACCGCCTTTTCCGACGAGGAAAAGGAAGACGTCATAAAGTGCGGCATCTCTGCGCTTTTCGGCGAAGACGGTGAGATATAGGAGGTGCTATGAGATTTATTAACTGCTATATCGAGAGCTTCGGCTGTCTTGAAAACAAGCAAATAGACTTTAACGAGGGCATAACCTCGATTGTCGCCGACAACGGGAGCGGTAAAACCACCCTTACGGTTTTTATAAAGGCTATGCTTTTCGGCCTTGGTGACACGAGGCGTACAAGCCTTGACGAAAACGACAGAAAAAAATATCTGCCCTGGGGAAAAAGAAATGCGGGCGGCATGCTTCGCATAGAGGCCGACGGCGTAAGGTACAGAATTGAGCGCAGCTTCGGCAAAACGCCCTCCGAGGACAGCGTGACGGTTTACAACGAGGGCACGGGACTTCCCCTCTCTCTTGAGTGCGAGATTGGCGAGAGGCTCCTCGGCCTTGACCGCGAGGCCTTCGAGCGTACGCTGCTTCTATCCGAAAAGCGGCAGTCGGGTAAAATCGACAACTCCTATATCACCTCGCGCATGTCAAGCGTTGTGGGATATGCACCCGATATTAAGGAATACGAGGCCGCGAGGCTTCTCCTCGAGGAAAAGGCAAAATTCTATAAGCACAAAAAGGGTGTCGGCGGTAAGATTGACGACCTGCGCGCCGAGTGTGACAGGCTCGAGCTTCAGATAAAAGAGCTCGACAGCGAGAGCGAGCGTGCCGAGAGGCTCGCCGAGGAGCTCGCCGCCTATCGCGAGGAAAAGGAGAGACTGCTCGCCGAGGAAAGGGGCACCGAGGAGCTTCTGCGCCTCGAGGCCGCAAGAGGTGAGCGCGAGCGCGCCTATCAGAGATACGAGGCGCTTCGGCGCGAGCGTGCCGAGGCCGAGTCCGCGCTTTCCGAGCTTCGCTCACGTCTCGGTGAGGAGGCTCCCACCCGCGAGATGCTCGATGCTATTGGTGACAAGCTTAGCCTCGCCGAGAGCCTCGGCTCCGATACGACCACCGCGAAGCACACCGACCCCGAGGAGCAGGAGCCCCCGAGCGCAACGGCGCTTGAGGCCGAGCGTATGCGCGAGGCCGCAAAAAGGCTTAACGAGATAAACGGTCTTATATCGAATATTGACGGCGGCACGGACCCCGCCGCAAAAAGGATGAAGGAGCTCTTCGATACCGAGCCCCCGAGCGCGGCAGAGCTTGCCGCCGCGGCATCACCGCGTAAAATAATTCTCTTCTCTTTTATTCTGGCGGCCTCGCTCGCCCTCGCCGCCCTCGGCGGTGTACCGGGTATTCTTATCGCAATCCCCGTAGCACTGCTCTCGGTAATCAACATTGTCCGCCCGATAAATCGGCGGCGAGCACTGCTTAAAAGATATTCAAATACCAAATCTATTAAGGAGCTAAGCGACAGATTAGAGGAGTATTCCGCGCTCTCACGGGGGCGCGAGGCAGAACGGGAGAGCCTCGAGAGTGAGAGAGCGGCGCTGACCGAGCTCCTCACCGAGTTCTTCGACCGCCTCGGCATCTCTCGGTGGGATAACCCCGAGGAATGTATGAACGACGTGGTACGCCGTGCGGAGGAGGCCTCGCTTCGCCGTCTTGGCGCGCGTGCCGCCGAGGCCGAGCGCGCCGAGCGCAGCCGTCGCGCCGAGGAAATCCTCGCCGAGTGCCGAGCCTTCTTTTCGCGCTATTCGCTCCCCGCGGAGCGAGCCTCGCTCACAGCTCTCCGACAGATGCTCGACGGATACGAGAGGCAGACTATGCTACGCGCACGTCTTGACGAGGAGTGCCGCCGCTATGAGAGCGAGCTTCCCGAGAACCGACCTCTGCCCGAGAAAAGCGCCGTCGGAGCATCCGAGCGCCGCGCCGAGCTGCTTCTTGAAATAAACTCTTTGACGAGAAAAATCGCGCTCACCGAGCGCGAGATAGAGGACGCACTCCTTCGCACCGAGGAGCGAGCCGAGCTTCTCTCCACGCTTTCGGTAGCCCGCGAGGAGCTTCTCGGGTCCGAAAGAAGGCTTGAAATTATCAAGAAGACACTCGATGCCTTCGAGGTAACGCACAGGTCGATGACCGAGAGGTATATAGGCAAAACGAGGGACGCCTTCAACAAATACGCATCGCTCCTTTCGGGCTTTGGCGAATACAACATTGATACCTCCTTCGTGCTAACGAAAACCGACGGCGGAAAAACACGCGCCGAGGAAAGCTACTCGCGCGGAACGCGCGATATGTACGCTCTCTGTATGCGCCTCGCGCTCTCCGACTCGCTCTACGAGGGCGAGCTGCCGCCCCTGATTCTCGACGACCCCTTCGCCGCATTTGACGACGGCCGCTTCGCCGCCGCACGCGCACTTTTAAAGAAGCTCGCTAAAGAGCGGCAGATAATATACTTCACCTGCTCTAAATCAAGAGACCTCTAAAAAGCAAGCGAAGTTATCTTCGATAGTGAAGCTCACTTCGTGAGTGAAGCTTCGCCTAACGGCGAAGTGATGGCAAACTTAACCTCGCTTGTGCGTAGCGCAAGCTTCACAAACAGAAAAAGAGATAACATTTCGGCTACTAACCGATTTGTTATCTCTTTTTTGTTTTTATTGCTTCTTGCTTACTTCTGCGCCTTGAGCAAATCGCGAATCTCGGAAAGAAGGGCCTCCTGTCTCTCAAGGCGTGCCTTCTCCTCAGCAATAGCCGCAGCCTCTGCCGCAGCAGCCGCCTCAGCCGCAGCAGCCGCCTCAGCAGCAGCGCGAGCCTCCTCCTCAGCAGCCGCAGCCGCCTCAGCTGCCGCGCGCTCGTCGGCATCGGTAAGCTTGTCAACTATATCCTTCTTTATTTTCGCACAGCGGTTGCTTACAGCGGTGAATATGCGAAGAGCTATAAACAGTACGATAGCAATTATAAAGAAGTCGATAACCTTCTGTAAAAACGCACCCCAGAGGATTGCATTCTCGGCAATTCCGAGCTCCTCGTTCGCGGGAGTGAGAACGTACTTCATCTCCGATAAGTCAATACCGCCGGTTACGTAACCGATAAGGGGAGTGATAAAGCCCTTGGTAAAGGCGGTAACGATAGCAGTGAATGCGGTAGCAACCGCAACACCGATTGCCATATCAACCACGTTTCCGCGCTTGATAAACTTGACAAAATCCTGCCACATCTTTTTCATTTTGTGTCTTTCCTTTCATATATGTAAAATCAAATAGCGCTTATTTTCCCACGGAGTATACGCTCCGTACTCGGATTTTCCGCTTGAGCTTCGCTACGGTCGAGGCGGCCGCGGTCGTAAGAGTAATTCTCCTCGGTGAACCCGTAAGGTCAAAATAATTCTCCGAGAACACCCCCTCGGGCTCGTTAAGGGAGAGCTCGACCGAGCGCGCGTATGCCGAGGAATTAACGCTAAGCGTAAAGCTCGTGCCGCTCCCCTCTATATCAAGCCGTACATCGGGGTCGAGAAAATCAAAGCTCTTCGGATTTGTAAACAAAAGTGTACCCTCGGCAGTCTCTGCCCCGCCCTCGAGTAGGCGGTATTCAAGGTAATACTCGTGCTCGTGACCAAGAATGGCGTCTGACACGTCGGGACTAACCGAGAGAACGTCACCCGACGGCACGCCGACGGTGCTCTCGCCCTCGAGAATTACCTCGTTTTTGTTATCGCAAACGCGATAACGAAGCTGACCGATAAAGCCCCACTGTCTCTCATTAGATACCAAAAGCGTAGCACGCCCCCCGTCAAAGCTCGGAATAACCGCCACGGGAGCGAGGATACGCCCCGCCGTGTAGGCGAGCGCTCTGCCACGGGTGTGGCAATCGACGAGCGCGGGTGAGGTGGCGACCGCGGTGTCGTTAAGACGGCGAAGAAGTATTCCCCCGGCACCCCCTTCACACCGAAGAGTGCGAACGGTGCTCATAAGCTCCTCGGTAAGAAGAAGCCCCGACACGTAGGCAAGGTCGGAATAGGAGTATGAATATCTGTATTTTTTAGCAGCCGCACCGACTATTCTCTCTCCGTCCCCGGGCACCGCCTCGCAGGCCTCGGCGGCGGGTGAGAAAACGTCTATGTTCTCGGTGTCGGCGACTAAGCGAATAAGGCTCTCGTCTGCCAGAGCGGGAAAATCGATTGGAATACAGTCGTCCGACGGCAGCAGTAAGACGTCGGGAAGAGAGCGCCGACACTCCGAAAGGGTGCCCTCACTCTCCGAGAGCACGGCCGCGAAGGAGGGATGATGCGCCATATCGCATATCCACGCTCGGCGCGCAGGGTCGGTATCAAAATCGGCCTCGCAAAAAACGAGAATTCCAAGCTCGTCCGCCGCCGAGAGAAGCTCCTCGCGAGGATATACTCCATGCGGTATTCTAACGGTGTTGAAGCCCGCCGAGGAGGCTATACCGAGAAGCTCGCGCTCATATCCCGAGGCGAGCGTGGGAAGCTCCGCATCCGAAGAAACGAGCGCCGCGCCGTACAGATAAAGTGAAGTTCCGTTAACGGCGGTGGCGCACTCTCCACACCGAGAAACAGAACGGAATCCAACCGACATTTCTCTCGTATCCTCTATTTCGCCGCCGCAGTAAAGATTAACCGTAAGGCGGTACAGGTTCTGAATTCCGAGCTCCGACGGCCACCAAAGATTAGGCCCCGGAACTATTATATCTCCCTCTCCGCCGATGAGGCCCGCGTAGTATATCTGTGCACCGGGCGCCACGAGCGTGGCAACGGCGCGTGCACCGTCGGCATTACCGAGCGTGCTGACACGAACCGAGAGGGTCGAGCGCCCATCCTCATTTTTCTGCGACAGAGAGACACCGTCAATCGCGGCACAGTCGAAGCCAACGAGCGAGACCCCGCCCACAATACCCGCATCCGCCGAGGCGTCGAGGGTAAAGGTTATGACGTTAGTGCCCGCCGTGAGCACGCCCGAGGCATCGAGGCGCAGCGAGCGCTCTCCTGCCGTCTCGGCAAGCGCCGTGCCGTTAAGCACTATGCGCGCGGGGGCGGTGAGGCCGTCTATAAATATATATTTATGTTTTTTTCCGATAAAGAGACTGTCGAGCACAAAATCGGCAGTAATCTCCATACTGCCGTCCGAAAGAGCCTCGCGCTCCGATTTAGAGAGCGGAGCATCACCGATAATCGCGTGACGGCGAAGCGTAGAATAAAGCGTAAAGGGCGCGGCGGCGGTAAGCCCCGTATGCGAGGAATAGCTGATCCTGAAATCCCTTATTTGTTCTCTTTGCATATCGCATCTCCTCTCTTTTTCTCCTTCAATTTTACCATATTTCCCGCAATTTTGCAACATGTTATTAAAGTAAAAATAGACAAAAGCGGTCTTACGTTTTTGTTCATTCCTACAAAAGTGTGATTTTATTTTAAAAATTATCCGTTTATGTATTGAACAAAAATATTTTATATGGTAGAATTACTGTGTTAGATTGAGGCTTTGCCCCGTCTGTATTAACGCGCCCAGGCGCGCTATGGAGGATTTCAAATGAAGCTTTGGAAAATTTTATCTCTTGTGCTTGCTCTCGCACTCGTCTTCACGCTCGCCGCGTGCAAGAGGAATAACGGCGGCGCTTGCACTGATCATATCGATAACGACAGGAACGGCGTATGCGATAACGAGGGCTGCGGCGCCTCTGTTCCGCTCCCCCCGCCCGTGTGCAACAACCACACCGATGCTAACCGCGACGGCGTGTGCGACACCGAGGGCTGCGGTGCCTCTGTTCCGCTCCCGCCCGCGTGCAACAACCATACCGATGCTAACCGTGACGGCGTGTGCGACACCGAGGGCTGTAACGAGCCTGTTGCCTGCATCAACCATATCGATACCGACGGCGACAAGGTGTGTGATACCGTAGGCTGTGGCGCGGTTGTATGTAACGACCACGTCGATGCCGACCGCGACGGCGTGTGCGACACCGAGGGCTGTGACGAGGCGGTTGCCTGCACCAACCATATCGATACCGACGGCGACAAGGTTTGTGACACCGTGGGCTGCGGCGCGGTTGTATGTAACGACCACGTCGATGCTGACCGCGACGGCATATGCGATACCGAGGGCTGTGACGAGGCGGTAGAGTGCACCAACCACGTTGACACCGACGGCGACGGCATTTGCGACACCGTGGGCTGCGACGAGCCGGCCGAGAAGTATCCCGGCTACGGCGAGGGCAAGTTCCCCGAGATGCCTGTATAATTATAAGTACATAAAAAGCGTTGTGTCCTTCGACACAACGCTTTTTTTAATCTGCTGCCATCGCCCTTTGCATCTCCTCTGTCTTTTCGGCGGTGCGATTTACCTCCTCGGGGGAGAAGAAGGTGGGTACAACCTCCTTCATTACCCTTGTGATCTCTGGGTCGGCAATATTGTCCTTAGCAAGCTCTACTACGGCCTTTAGGCGCTCGAGCTTTTCGTCAACCTCTGCGCGCGAGAGAGGCTTGTCGTGCTCTATGAATATAAGATCGTTATCGGTCTTATCAAGCTCCTCGGTCTTGATAAGAAGCTCCTCGTAGAGCTTCTCACCGGGACGAAGGCCCGTCTCAATGATTTCAATATCTATGTCGGGGCGAAGGCCCGAGAGCTTTATCATATTGTGTGCCAGGTCGTAAATGCGTATCGGCTTACCCATATCGAGAACGAAGAGATCTCCACTCTTAGCCATAGCGCCCGCCTGCATAACGAGGCCCGAGGCCTCGGGTATAGTCATAAAGTAACGGATTATTCTCTTGTCCGTTATGGTAATCGGACCGCCGTTTGCTATCTGATGCTTAAAGAGCGGGATTACCGAGCCGTTGGAGCCGAGCACGTTTCCGAAGCGTACCGCGCTGAACACCGTCTTACTGTCGGTGCGGCACTGGACTATCATCTCACACATGCGCTTCGATGCGCCCATGACGTTGGTCGGGTTAACAGCCTTGTCGGTCGATATAAGAGTAAAGTTCTTTACTCCGTATTTTTCGGCCATATCTGCGGTGTTGTAGGTGCCAAGGCAATTGTTTTTTATAGCCTCGGCGTTTGAGTGCTCCATAAGCGGCACGTGCTTATGCGCGGCGGCATGGAACACTATATCGGGACGGTAGTGATTGAAAACGGCATTCAGGCGCGCCCTGTCGCGCACCGAGCCTATCTCGACGGAAAGGCCGAGCGACGGGCCGTATTTGCGGATAAGCTCCTGTTCTATCTCATAGGCGTTATTTTCATATATGTCGAAAATTATGAGCCTTTTCGGGCTGCACTTTGCAATCTGCCTGCACAGCTCGCTTCCGATAGAGCCGCCGCCACCCGTAACGAGCACGGTTTTGCCCTCGTAGAAGCCACTCGTTTCGCCCTCGGTAAGCTTTATCGAGTCTCTGAAAAGCAAATCCTCAATCTTAAAATCGCGTATAACGCGCTTGCCCACGGGATTGCCGCTTGCATCCTCAAACTGCGAGGCGGCATAAAGCTTAACCTTACAGCCGCTTCTGCTGTAAAAATCGAGCAGATCCTCTGCCTCGTCCCCCGTCAGAGTAGGTATGGCGATAAGTATCTCCTGCACACCGTGCTCGGTAATCCTATCGAATATATCCTCGTCGTTACCGTAAACGGGAAGGCCCGAAATACGGCTGCCCACCTTATAATCGTTGTTATCCACGAAGAAAACGGGACGGTAGCGGGAGCGCTTGTAATAGAGCAGCTCATCCGCAAGCAGAGCGCCGACACGGCCGGCGCCCACAATCGCGGCCACCGTTCTGTTATCGGTAGCATCGGCACGCTCCGCCGAGTGCTGCTTCTGTATCCACTGGTATACGAAGCGCGAGGTAAGAGTAACGCAGCAAAGCATCGCTACGAGCGCCACCGTCTGCCAGCCGCCAAGGAAAAACCGCCTCGGCAGAAGATAAGCAACGACAAGAAGCCCAAAGCCGCCCGAAACGTCTGAAACAACGACGTCGAGATAGGCACTCGCATTAGCATATTTCCATACGTTAGAGTAAACGCCGAATATAAGCCTCGCAAGAAAAACGAAGGCCGCCGCAACTCCGAAATTAAGCGCGTATGCCCGTAATGCATCCGCGGCGCTCATACCGCCCTCGCTTATCGCCTCAAGCAAAAAGGCAAAAAGAAATACCGACAGTATGATTAAAAGGTCGATGAGCACTAAAAGGAATTTCCTTTTATACTTAAGAAGCATAAAATAAACCTCTCGTTATTTTTCACATATTCTAAACTTCATTTTAACATTTTTTAGTCATCATGTCAATAGGTAAAGCAAAAAAATGCTCGGGCAAATTAACCTGCCCGAGCAAAATTTGTCATATTGAAAAAATTCTGCGAAGTGATTCCTTGAACGGCTTAACTATTGCGACCACGATAAGCATTATTCCGAGGAGCGAGAGCGCCACGGCGGGATAGCTGCTCCAGAGAAAATAGGAGCGAAGGTCAAAGGTTATATTCATAAGGAATTCAATAAGAATACTGAAGCCGCCCGCGGCAATGAATGCGCCGCCGAGAATGTAAAGTCGGCCGCGCCTTATATAATGAATAAGGATAACCGGCACGCAAAAAATAAGCGCCGCGATGCCGCATACGGGGAAGGCAAAGCTCAAAAACCACCCGCCGTCAACCAAAAGATTAACGAAGCATAGGTAAAGAGCCGCCGCCGCGAAATCTATCGGAAGAAATATCGCGGGATTTGGGCGGTAGAACCACCCCGGGAGCACGAAGATGACGTACGCCACAATCAATCCGCCGAGAGCGTAGCTCGACCAGCTGACGGTGCCGTTGATATTGATATCGCATATAAGCGATATAGCCGCGGCAATAAGGAAGAAGAAGGATACTATGAAGTATATCCCCTTCGGATTTACCCGCTCACCCTCGCCGTTATAGGCGGGATACGGGAGCTCGGGGTGCTCGTCAAGGCCCGGCATATACACCGGAGTATGGCAGAGCGGACACTTACGCTCGCTGTCGGCGAGCTCTACACCGCATTTTACACAATACATTATTTCCCTCCCTCAAGACTGCCGTCGTTGCTCTGCACCTTAACGTGAATTCCGCACTCGCGAAGAACACGGTAGAGCGCCATTTCAAGACGCGGCTCCTTGATATTTCTGATTATATTCATCCTAAGCTCGTCGCCGTAGGATATAATTCCCGCGTTGTAGGGTGCGTGCTGCTGAACGCTGAGAATGAAATCGAGCTCCTTAACGTAGGGCTTCATCTCCTCGGGCAGCTTAGCCGCGCCGAGATTGGAGACCGAGAGAGTCGACTTCTTCTCACCCACCGCGAGAAAGACGAGCTTCATAACGATATTTTTAAGGAAAAGAGGCGCGAGCTTCAAGGCCATATTCTCCTCGTCCTTGACGTTGGTGTATATGCGTGCGCTCATATTCTTCTTCGTTATATCAAGGCTCATCTTGTGATGAACTATATTGCAAAGCTCCTCGAGGCTGTACTCGCCAAGACGCGGGTCAACACCGGGTGTCGAGTAGAGCACGAAGTTGCGAAGCGTGCGCGAGCCGTAGAGGCGGCGCAGGTCACAGGGCACGAGCACCTTAACCTTCTTCTGCCTCTTGACGCGCGGGGTGTCGATGTTTTGCAGTGCTATCGTAGCACGGATAAACATAGCGGCAAGCAGCGCCGTAAGCGTAACGCCGTAGCTATGTGCAAGCTCGAGAAGCTCGCCGGGTCGCATAATAAGCGTAGTGACGTGACAGAGGTCGCGCTCCTCGGGGGTGCCGTATATACGGTAGGAGTCGCTCTCGCGGCGGCTCTTACCCACCTTTGCCTTATACTTCGGGAAGTTGTCCTCGAGCTCGTCCTCCGAGGGCTCCTCGAGCCTGTCGAGGACACCGTATTCGCAGGGAATTTTAATCCCGTATTTCTGCGTGAGATACTCTGCAACGAGCGTCTTTAAAAATACGAGTCCGCCGTTGCCGTCGGTAAGAGCGTGGAAAAACTCAACCGCAATACGCCTGCGGTACACGAGCACGCGGAAGGCACACTTTCGAATATCGTCGAAGGGCATACGGATAAGTGGCTGATGTCGCTCGTCCATAACCCTCGGTGCGTGGGCAATCTCCTCAAGGTAATACCAGAACGCGCCCGCGCGAAGCCTGACGGCAATAGACGGAAAGCGACGAACGGTAACGTCGAGAGCCGACTGCAAAACCTCCTTATCAACCTCCTCGGTAAGGGTCGCGGAGAGGCGGTGAATATTAATCCAGGTAGAGGTGGCCGCGGCGGGATAAATCTTACCCGAGTTATCGAGGTGCATCCAGCGCAGCTTTCTCTCGGCGCCGTGCGGGAGCGTGCGCTTCAGGAATTTGTTTATGGTATCAAAGTCGTCCTTACTGCTCTTAAGCGAATAAAGCAGATATGCGTGCCACATATTCGGGCGCACGACGATAGAGGCGTCGCAGCCCGCCTCAAGAAGCCGCTCGTGCATAGCAACCGAGTCGGAGAGCATAATCTCGTCACCGCCGACAAGGATAAGCGAGGGCGGCATACCCTCAAGCGAGGCAAAGAGCGGAGAGACCTCGGGGCACTGCTTAAGCATAAGAGCCTCTGCCCTGCCCGTTCTCTCTGCCGTGCGCCTCGTTCTCTTGGCGCTCGCGCCGCGCTCGTACTTCTCCTCGCCCACGTAGCAGTTGGCGAAGAACTCGAGGCGCTCCGGGGTAAGCGAGGGGTCGGCCTCCTTATTGTGATGATAGGAGTCTCCCGAAAGCGTAAGGTCAAGCCAGGGGGAGACGGTTATTATAGACGAGGGCATAGGCAGCCCGCGCTCGCGAAGCCTGAGGCACAGGGCGTAGCAAAGTCCGCCGCCCGCACTCTCACCCGCGAGAACAATCTTCTCGGGCGGAATACCCGAGTCGAGAATCTGCATATACGCCGCCTCGGCATCGTCGAGCGCCGCGGGATAGGGGTTCTCGGGAGCGAGACGGTATTCGGCCGCAAAAACCTTCATTCCGCACTCGGCAGAGAGCACGGCACCAAAGCCCTTGGCATACTCAAGGGTGCCCGCAATATATCCGCCGCCGTGAAGATAAAGTATCATTCCCGAGCGTATCTCGTCACGCGGAACTATGAGCGCGCCGTGCATCTCCTCGACGAGCTCGTCGTGAACGACGACGTCACGCCTGCGCGTGAAGTGCATGAGCTTGCCTATTTTATCCTGGAAGGCACGCGAGGCATCAATGCCCGTGCCGTCGGCTATCGGCTTGGTAAGCTCGAGCTGACTTCTGACAATTCTATCTGTAAAATTCATTTTCACTCTCTTAGCTTTTTAGAGTATTATTAACAAGTTTATAGTAACACAACACCGCCCGAATGTCAAGTTTTTGTTGACTTTATTCGCGTCCTCATATATAATTAGTAGTGCAGTGAGGTGAGAAAAATGACCGTTCAAGAGAGAGAAAAGCTCCGTCACGTCGAAAAAACCTTCGAGCTTAATTTCAAATTAACGCACTTATATAAGGCGTATCTCGAGCTCTTCCCCGAGCTTATAAACGCCGAAATGATAAATATCCTGACCGAGGGGGGCGATACACCGCCCGAGCGGGCCTTCGCCGCGATACTGTGCGAGGCCTTCGGCCTCGACGTCAGCGGCACACCCGACGAGCGCCGTCTTATAAGAGACTACGTATATCCGTCGGTGCGCCTATTAGACCCGAAAAGATATACCGAAAACCCGTACTATAAGAAAATTAAAATTCCCGATATAAAGGACGGAGACTGGGAGTTTAAAACCGAGTGCTACCCCGCCTACCGCGGTGTCGTGTGCGACGATATGATTATATCGGATGACCTCACCGAGATTGTACCGCTCGGCTTCTTCCGCGAGGACTTTTACTTCCCCGCCGTGCTCGAGTGCGGCAACGAGTGGATGACGCTCACCCCCGTCGACCTCGATACCTCGGACGAGGCGATAGAGAGAGCACGCGGCAGGGTCGTGACCTTCGGCCTCGGGCTCGGCTACTTCGCGTTTATGGCGAGCGAGAAGAGCGAGGTCGAGTCGGTTACCGTCGTTGAGAAGAGCCCCGAGGTTATACGTCTTTTCAAAAAGCACATTCTTCCGCAGTTCCCGAATGGCGATAAGATAACGGTGATTGAGGCAGATGCCTTCGAATATGCCGAGCGGGTTATGCCAAGGGAGCACTTCGATTTTGCCTTCGTCGACACCTGGCGCGATGCCTCCGACGGTGCCGTCGCGTATAAGAGAATGAAGCCGCTTGAGAGGCTCTCTCCGAGCACCGAGTTTTCCTACTGGATAGAGCGCTTCCTCATTTCCGCCGCTCGCGCTGAGAAATACTGCGAGCTTATAGAGCGCGTGCGCGAGGGAGATGCGAGTGCGCCGAAGACGGCCGAGGAATTCATAGCCGAAATCAAAAAATAAAAAAGTCGCTCGGGTCTCTTGACTTCGGGCGATTTTTGTGGTATCATTAACTTAGAAATTAATAACGGTGCGTGACTGACGGAAAAATAGGGTAACCTATGTGGAGCGCACCGCTTGCTTAAGAGTGCCGCGAGCGACCCCCTTAAGATATTTGCCGACCGTCTGGGCAGTTTTGGACAATCGTGTGCAAGACTGCTTTTTTGTTTTGCTCGCGACGACAAGGACAAGAACAGGAGAATTAAAATGACCGAGACCAAAATCAACGCCTGGCGCTCGTTTAATGCCGGAAAATGGCAGGAAACGGTAGACGTGCGCGATTTCATTCAGAAAAACTACACCCCCTACGAGAGTGACGGCAGCTTTCTCTCGGGACCGACCGAGCGCACGAGGCGCGTTATGGCGGCACTTGAGGAGAAGCTTCGCGAGGAGAGAGAGAGGGGCGGCGTTATCGGCATCGATACCGAGACCGTATCCTCTCTCAACACCTACTCCGCCGCGTATCTTTGCCGCGAGGACGAGCTTATCGTCGGACTTCAAACGGGCGAGCCCCTCGTGCGCGGTATTCACCCCTTCGGCGGTATCAGAATGGCACGCTCGGCCTGCCGCGCGTACGGCTACGAGCTCTCGGGGAGAATAGAGGACGAGTTTACCTACCGCACCACGCATAACGATGGCGTGTTCCGCGTTTATACCGATACCATGCGCGCTATGCGCCATGCGGGAATTCTCACGGGTCTGCCCGATGCATATGGCAGAGGCCGTATTATCGGCGATTACCGCAGAGTTGCACTCTACGGCGTTGACCGTCTTATCGAGGAAAAGAAAAGGGATAAGGCGGCGCTCGGGGGCCGTCCCATGTCCGAGGAGAGCATCAGGCTCTCCGAGGAGCTGTACAGACAAATAGACTTTCTCGAGATGCTTAAGAAAATGGCTCTCGATTACGGCTGTGATATATCCCGCCCCGCGGAAAACGCGCGCGAGGCCGTGCAGTGGGTATACTTCGCATACCTCGCCGCAAATAAGGAGCAGAACGGTGCGGCTATGTCGCTCGGACGCACGAGCAGCTTCCTCGATATTTATATCGAGCGCGATATTGCCGAGGGTGTGCTCGACGAGGCGGGGGCTCAGGAGCTTATCGACCAGCTCGTTATCAAGCTCCGCATGATAAGACATCTCCGCACTCCCGAATACAACGAGCTCTTCGGCGGCGACCCGATGTGGATTACCGAGGCGGTCGGCGGCATGGGCGAGGACGGACGAACCCTCGTTACTAAGAGCTCCTTCAGAATTCTTAACACCCTTTACAACCTCGGCTCCTCACCCGAGCCCAACCTCACTGTGCTCTGGTCGGCGGCTCTGCCCGAGGCCTTCAAGAGCTTTTGCGCCGGTGTTTCAATCGACACCGATTCCATACAGTACGAGAACGACGACCTGATGCGCGAGAGCTACGGTGACGACTACGCCATAGCCTGCTGTGTCAGTGCTATGAAGGTCGGCCGACAGATGCAGTTCTTCGGCGCTCGCTGTAATCTGCCTAAGGTGCTCCTTATGGCTCTTAACGGCGGTCTCGACGAAAAATACAAGATGCAAATAGGCCCGAAAATGCCGATTTACGAGGAGGAGCTCCTCGACTACGAAAAGGTTACGAAGAGGCTTAAGACCTATATGGCGTGGATTGCGGAGCAGTACGTCAGCACGATGAACGTAATCCACTATATGCACGACAAATACGCCTACGAGAAGATACAGATGGCCCTTCACGACACCGAGGTTGAGAGGCTTATGGCCTTCGGCGTTGCGGGACTTTCGGTAATTGCAGACAGCCTCTCGGCCATAAAGCACGCGAGAGTTTATACCGTGCGCGATGCGGACGGCGTTATCGTTGATTACCGCATCGAGGGCGACTTCCCGAAGTACGGAAACGACGACGACAGAGTAGACCTTATCGCAAAGGGAATTCTGCACGACTTTATCACCGAGCTTCGGAAAACTCCCACCTACCGCGGAGCAATTCACACTCTCTCGGCGCTCACCATTACGAGCAACGTGGTGTACGGAAAAAAGACGGGTGCCACACCCGACGGCAGAGCGGCGGGCGAGCCCTTCGCTCCCGGTGCCAACCCGATGCATAACAGAGAGAGATGCGGAGCTCTCGCCTCGCTCAACTCGGTCGCAAAAATGGACTACTGCGACTGCCGCGACGGTATATCGAACACCTTTTCTATCGTTCCCGCCGCCCTCGGTAAAACCGACGGCGAGAGACGTGCCAACCTCGTTTCCATTCTCGGCGGCTACTTCGAGCAGAGGGCGCATCACATAAACGTCAACGTTCTTGAAAGACAGAAGCTGATTGACGCTATGGAAAACCCCGAGCTCTACCCTAACCTGACTATTCGCGTTTCGGGCTATGCGGTCAACTTCCACAAGCTCTCGCGCGAGCAGCAAAAGGAGGTTATCAGCCGAACCTTCCACGAGAGCGTGTAATATGACGGGATATATTCACAGTATTCAGTCGCTCGGCACGCTCGACGGCCCCGGTGTGCGCGCGGTTGTGTTCGCCTCGGGCTGCCCCCTGCGCTGTGCCTATTGCCACAACCCCGATACCTGGGGCGAGGGCGAGGCAACGAGCGCCGAGGAGCTCACCGAGAGGATACTGCGCCTCTATCCTTACATAAAGAACGGCGGCGTTACCTTTTCGGGCGGCGAGCCGCTTCTGCAGGCCGATTTCTTCGCCGAGGTCGCCGCCTCGCTAAGCGAGCGCGGGCTTCATATTGCCTGCGACACCTCGGGCTCGGTACCGAGGGAGACGGCGGAGCGTCTTCTTACCCACGTTGACCTCGTCATTCTCGATATAAAGTTCACGACCGAGGAGGAATACCGCACCTACACGGGCGGCTCGCTCGGAGCGGCTCTCGATATTCTTCGGCTCGCCGAGAGCTTAGGTAAGGAGGTCTGGATAAGACAGGTTATTCTACCCGGTGTCAACGACACCGAGAAAAATGCTCTCGC
This sequence comes from Clostridia bacterium, assembly GCA_017504605.1. GTDB lineage: Bacteria > Bacillota > Clostridia > Oscillospirales > CAG-272 > UBA1740. Next base: position 2,965 of record JAFVQW010000038.1, on the reverse strand, counting down.
CCTTGCCGAGCTTCTCCGTCCCCACCGCCGTGCGGTCTCGCGGGTGGAGCTTCTTCCGTTTAGAAAGCTCTGCCTCGAGAAATACGAGGCCCTCGGAATTCCCTTCCCCCTATCCGATATGCCCGAGGCATCACAGAAGAGGTGCGACGAGCTTTTAAAAACGGTTCTGTCAGAGCTAAAAAAATAAGGACTTCACGTCAGGTGAAGTCCTTATTTTTTGCTTCATTTACGTATTCGCGAAGCATATCCGCATATTCGTCGGTTACCTCTATAACAATCTCGGCGCTCTCGTAGGGCGATACCGTGCTTATTCTGTAGGTAACGGCGGGGTTAAGTGTCGGGGTGTAGGAGTATTTTTTAACTCCGTACGGCGTTTTGTGCGCTCGGCGCTCGGCGGCCGTCTCCCTCGTTACCGAGGTGACGTCGGAAAGGCTCACGCGACAGAGCGTGCTCGCACGGCGGCCTGTTATCTGCCTCGCGACGAAGACGGGCACGCCGTCGGCATCGAAGGTGACGTCGTAATAATATTCGGGCGCGATATACCTCGTGTATATCATTATTCCCGCACACATAAAAATCACGCCTATAAGCGAAACCACGCCGCGGTGCGACCCGAGTACACCCGAGAGAAGGAATACGGCAAGCGAGGTGATGAAGAGCCCAAGGCACACACCCCTTGCATAGCCGTTTGTGGAGCGGACACGCGTGCTGATTTCCTTAATCACTGCGGCACCTCCCGCCGAGCGGGCTTATATTCGTCAAAGCGGGCGAAGCCCTCGTGGTTCTCGTAGACGAGCACGCAATAGGGCGCCTTATCCTCGTAGCCGCGAATTCTTATTTCAAGGCGGAGCCAGGAAACGGGTGTGTCACCGTCAAGGCCGAAATCAACCCCGTCAAAGCAGAGCTTGTAATATCTGTACATAAGCAGCTTCTCGGAGCTTGTGGCCGCGAGTCTGCCGACACTCTCTGTGGGTACGTCGGTCGCCCCCTCCTCGTCCTCATATCCGTCGGCCGTGCGAGCGAGTGTGAAGATGAGGTCGGTATCGGGATTAATCTCGTGACCGAGCGCGGTGCGAAGCTCCTCGAGGAAGGACTTGTTAAAGCGCACGCTAAGCTGCAGCTGACCCGCCTCGCGCACTAAAATCAGATTATCGCAAAAGAAGTTACCGTCCCGCTCGTCGTCGTAGGGAAAGCGAAGCTCCTGTGTCTCAAAGTTTACCTCCCCGCCGCGCTCCTCATAGAATGCGGTGAGACTGTCGGTGAAGTATATCTGCCTCATCTCCCTCGGATAGAAGTTAAACAGAAAAAGGCGGAATACGATAACGCCTATAACGAGAAAGCAAACGAGGCCGATAAGCACCCGCAAAAGAATAGAGACAGGCCCTCTTTTTCCCCGCGGTGCCTCGTCAAGCTCGTTATAGTCGCCGTAGCGCTCCATATCGTCCATCGGCTATCCCCCTTTTTAAATCAAGATAGATAAATTATACATCATAAGCCGAGGCAAAGTCAAGTGCGGCGCGAGAATGTTTATAATTATTTAATATCCGCCTTTTCCTTGCATTTTCGTTATTGCTGTGCTAAAATATAATAAAAACCGAGGAGATAATAAATGGCAAGCGTAAGGGACACCGTGCTCGGCGAGCACATGATAAGAAAAAAGAAGTCGGAGAAGACGAAATTCATCGACTTTGCCAGAGGGCGCGCCTCGGAGCTCGGCTACCCGTCGGCCGTTGAGGAGGGCTCGCTCGGCGCGAGAAATATAGTGATAGGTAATCCCGAGGCGGCCGAGGTCGTCTTCACGGCGCACTACGATACGCCCGCGGCTATGCCCATACCTAACTTTATAACCCCGAAAAATATTTTTATATATGTCTGCTACCAGATGCTCCTTGTTTTCCTGCTTGTTACCCCCGCCGTTATTCTCGGCATACTCGTCGGCACGGTGCTCGGTCTTTTCGGCCTCGGGCTCGGCGTAACGACCTTTATTGCCGAGGCGGTATATCTCGTAGCGCTCTTCGGCTTTATGCTCCTGCTCGTTGCAGGGCCCGCCAATAAGAATACGGCCAACGATAACTCATCGGGAGTTATCACACTGCTTGAGATTATGGAGCGCTTTCCCGAGAGCGAGAGAGGTCGCGTGGCGTTTATTTTCTTCGACCTCGAGGAGGCGGGGCTTATCGGCTCCTCGTCCTACAAGAAGGCGCACTCGAAATTTGCCGACCGACTGCCGCTTATAAATCTCGACTGTGTCGGCGACGGCCGCCACGTTCTCCTCGCCGTCGGCAAGAGAGCGGGAGAGCTCGTCCCCCGCCTTCGCGAGGCCTTCGTCTCGGAGGGCGACTACACCGTCGAGGTGGCCGAGCGCGGCGTGTTTTACCCCTCAGACCAGGCGCACTTCCGCCTCGGCGTCGGCGTATGCGCGCTTAAGCGCACGCGCTCGGGGCTCCTCTATATGAATAAAATACATACTAAGCGCGACACCGTGTGCGATACGGAAAATATCGACTTTATCGCAAAATGCGCCCTACGGCTGGTTATGCAAGAAAGCACGTCCGAATTCGCCGCCCACGGCGAAAATAAATAAAAAGAGGCGAGAAGAAAATCTTCTCGCCTCTTTTGAATTATGCCAAAATGTCGCAGCCCTCGGGCAAAGGGATTTTGAGCAGAAACTGCCGTTCTTCGAGCGTGAGGCGTACAAGAGTACGTCGAGCGAGAAAACGGCAGTAGAACAGAAAATTGAATGAAGAAAACCGTAGGTTTTCAACCTTAGCCAAGCCTACGAGCTTTTACAAAGAAAAGGGAGAGGCTGAAAAGTGCCTCTCCCTAATATTTCGTTTGCGGTTATGCCAAAATGTCGCAGCCCGAATTATGCAAGTTCCGCGAAGTACTTGATAGTCCTAACCATCTGCGAGGTGTAGGAGTTCTCGTTGTCGTACCAAGCAACAACCTGTACCTGATAGGTATC
>JAFVQW010000037.1 GCA_017504605.1 Clostridia bacterium | reverse complement strand
GGACTGTCAGACCCCGAGCGTGACCGAGCCGCAGCGAGACCTCACGCTCGAAGAACGACGATTTCTGCTCTAAATCCGTTCGCCCCGAGGTTCTGTCTCATCAAAAATTCACCGAATTTATATCTCTCGCCTAATTATTTCGCATTTCGCTTTGATTTTATTGAATTTTTAATGAGACAGCCCTTTTTTATTACTCCACGTCGTAGCCCGCCGCAGTAATTGCCGCCTTTATCGCATCGACCGATGCGCCGTCCGTGAGAGAGACGGTAACCGTGCCGTCCTTGTGCGAGGGGGTTGCCGATACGACACCCTCCACGGCCTCTGCCGCCGCCTTTACTCTTGCCTCACAGTGCGGGCACATCATACCCGACACGCGAATAATCTCTGTCATTTGCTTTGTCTCCTTTATTTTACCTTTATTTTCAAGACTTGATTTGGAAAGCCCGAGGCGAAGCGCGTTGGTCGCCACCGATATACTCGAAAGGCTCATAGCCAGCGCTCCGAGCATAGGGGAGAGCGAGAGACCGAATATACCCGCCGCCACGGGAATTGCTATACAGTTATATAGGAAGGCAAAGGTAAGATTTTGCCTTATATTCGAGAGCGTTCGTCTGCCGAGCTCGATAGCCCGCGGCACGTCGGAGAGGCTCGTGCCCGAGATTACAACGTCGGCGGCCTCGATAGCAACGTCGGTTCCCCCGCCGATTGCAATTCCGACGTCGGCGGTGGTAAGGGCGGGGGCGTCATTTATTCCGTCACCGACCATAGCCACGCGCCCGCGTGACTTGATGCTCTCAACAGCCGCCGCCTTTCCCTCGGGAAGAACGCCCGCAATAACCTCCCCGATACCCGCCTCGGCGGCTATCTTCCTCGCCGTGCGCTCGTTGTCGCCCGTGAGCATAATTACCGATATGCCCATATCCGAAAGGCGGGAAACCGCCTCGCGGGCATCAGGCTTCAGCGTGTCTGCAACGGCTATTATACCGATATACCTGCCGCCGCGAATAAAGACGAGCGGCGTTTTACCCTCGCCCGAGAGTGCGAGGTATTGTTCCTCTATTTTGTCAATATTTATTTGCTCTTTTGCATATTCGAAGCTCACGCCGAGGCAGACCTCGCCGTCAACCGTCGCCCGCACGCCGCTACCCGCGAGCGCCGAAAAGTCTACACGGGAGAGGGTCTTCACACCTTTTTCGAGCGCGTAATCAACCACCGCACGCGCGAGCGGGTGCTCGCTCGCCTCCTCGAGCGTGAGGGCAACCGAGAGAAGCTCTCCCTCGCCGACCCCCTCGGCGGCGTATATATCGGTAACGCGGGGCTTGCCGAGGGTGAGTGTTCCCGTCTTGTCGAGAACAACGCTCTTAAGGCGGCCCGAGAGCTCAAGGGCGGTAGCGCTCTTAAAGAATATGCCGAGCCCGGCACCGACACCGCTGCCGACCATTACCGAGAGCGGCGTTGCGAGCCCGAGGGCGCAGGGGCAGCTGATAACGAGAACGCATATCGCGTGCTCGGCGGCAGCGCCAAGCCCCGAGCCGAGGAAAAGGTGGACCGCGAGAGTGACGGCCGAAATCAGGAGCACTGTGGGCACGAACACGCCCGACACTCTGTCGGCGACCTTAGCTATCGGTGCCTTACTCGCCGCGGCGTCCTCAACGAGCTTTATTATGGCCGCGAGCGCCGTATCGTTTCCGACAGCAGTTGCACGGCACTGCATATATCCGCTCTTATTCACCGTGCCCGCCTTAACCTCGTCGCCGACGTCCTTCTCGACAGGCAGGCTCTCGCCCGTGAGCATCGACTCATCAACCGCACCGCGACCGAGGAGCACCACGCCGTCAACGGGAAAGCGCTCGCCGGGGCGGACGACGTAAATATCACCGAGTGTCACCCCGTCAAGCGGCACCACACGCTCCTTTCCGTCCTCACTAAGAAGCGTAGCCGTCTTAGGAGAGAGCTCGAGCAGAGCGCGAATTCTGCTCGTGGTTTTACCCTTCGCCCGCGCCTCGAGCATCTTACCGACGGTAATCAGCACGAGTATCATAGCGCAGGACTCGAAGTAGAGCCCGTGCAGAGCCTCGCCAAAGGACAGAGGCGAAAAATAAAGAAGATATACGCTATAGAAAAACGAGGCGAGCGAGCCGAGGGATACGAGGGTATCCATATTCGGCGCACCGTGCAGCGCCCCGCGCGTGCCGCTTATGAAGAATCGGCGGTTTATCACCATAACCGAGAGTGCGAGGAGCATCTGCACCGTTCCCACCGCGAGCGGCCTTTCCCGAAGGAAGGCGGGCAACGGAAGACCTATCATATGCCCCATAGCAAGATACATAAGCGGTAAAAGAAGGAGAAGCGAAATTATAAGCCTGAGTGCGATTTTTCTCGCCTCGGCCATATCGGCCCGGCGGGGCGCGCCCTCGCCCAAAATTCCGTAGCCCGCACGCACGACCGCCGCCTCGATTTCGGCTCTTTCGACCTCGCCCGTGACCGTCATATCGGTCGTCAAAAGATTTACCGTGCAGGACTCTACTCCGACAAGTGCCCCCACCGCGCGCTCAACGCTCGCCGAGCAGGCGGCACAGCTCATACCCGTAACCTTAAATTTCTGTGTCATTTTATAAGCCTCGAGAGCGCCGTAACGAGCTCGTCAAGCGTCTCCCTCTCCCCCTTAATTATATCCTCTCTGACGCAGGTGTGTATATGGCGGGAGAGCAGCTCGCGCGAAAAGGCCGACAGTGCCGCCGATACCGCCGACACCTGGTTTAATACGTCGATGCAGTAGGCATCGCTCTCTATCATCGAGCGCACTCCGCGCACCTGTCCCTCAATTCTGCTTAAGCGGTTAATAAGAGCGCGGTATTCCTCCTCGCTCCTTTTCTTTTTCCTTTCGCAGCAACAAGCATTGTTATCCATACAGTCTACCTCACTTTCATATATATTATATACCCCAGGGGGGTATTTGTCAATGGTAAAAAAAGCTGTCTCATTAAGAATTCAGCAAAATCAAGGTAAAACCCAAGAAAATACAGTGAGAAATCTATTATAGCGAATTCTTAATGAGAATACTCAAGGGGCGAACGGATTTAGAGCAGAAATCGTCGTTCTCTGCCCGAAGGCGTATAAGCATACGTCGAGAGGGAGAGAACGGAGATAGAATAAAAAACGAATAGAAAAGAGGAAAACCGCAGGTTTTCAACCTTGTTTTCCTCAAAACACACATAATATTAAGAGAGGTACTGTGATTTTTCACAATACCCCTCGTTTTTTATTCGGTTATGCCTAAATGCGACAGCCCCTTTATTTGAGGCTTTGATTAAGTCTTTTTTGTGTCGCCCTTACCGAAAAATAAACGGTCAGCCATATTACAAAATAAAGCAGGACGAACGCCGCCGTAAATATTAAAAGCACAGTCGGCTCGAAGGGTATCCAGGAGTTTACGATATAGCAAAGCGCGTAGACTAAGTAAAGCGACCCAAGATGAAGCAGCGTCGATTTCGCCACCGACCAGCTCTCAATCTGGTTAAACACGCTGACCCCCGCGTGCACGAACGCGAGAATATAGGTCGACACAACGGCGAGAAGAACCTCGCCGCCCGAGAGCGAGACGGTAACACCCGTGAGCGAGATTATATAGAGCACAATTCCCGCCACAATAGGGCCGAAGCCGCCGAAGCACATTCCGCGTAGGAAAAACTCCCTTACGTATCCTTTTTTCATAATTTTAATCCTATCCTTTCCTTAACCTTTTTGATTTCTCTGCGAGAGACGTAATCGGTATAGCCGTTCTTGAATTTCACGGCGAGCATACCGCCGAATGAAACCGTAAAGCGCTCGATTTGCGAGACGTTACCGAGGCAGGACTGATTTATCCTTAAAAAATCCCCGCCGTAGCGCTCGAGGAGCACGTACAGTCTCTCGCGTACGGCGAGCCGCCTCGTGCCGACGAGTGCGTAAACCCTGTCCCCCTCGGATATGAAGGCCGATACAGTCCCTACCTCGAGCCGCACGGCGCTCTCGCCCTCGTAGCCGAAGAGCTCGCGGGTATCCTCGCACGCCGCCATAATTTTGAGAACCGTCTCGCTCCTCTCGGGCGCATACACCACGACCTCGGGCTCCCTCTCTTTATCAATTATTACTGTGCATTTCATTCTGTCACCTCCTGTGACCATTTTACCTAAATCCTGCCGAAAAATCAACAGAAAAACGACGTTCGGTCGCTTTTTCACTGCGTTCGGTTTAAAAGAGCCGACGGAAAAGGGTGATGTCCTTAGCGAAGAATTTGTAAAACACCGCTAAGTGCGAGCATCGCATTTGACTGGTCAAATACTCTATGGGCTAAGCCTAAGCCCAAACCCATATCACAAGCAGAAAGAGCAAGCACGCAAGGCGTAAAAAACCTTATGTGTCTGCTCTTTTTCTGTTAGTGAAGTTTTCGCTACCGCGAAAGTGAAGTTGTGCTACGCACAGCGAAGTTGCTCGTAAAGCTCGCAGTGAAGTTAAGTTTGCCCACTTTGCCAAAGGCAAAACTTCACTATCCGCAGGATAACTTC
>JAFVQW010000036.1 GCA_017504605.1 Clostridia bacterium | reverse complement strand
GGTTGCAGGTACTGCCCGCAGCATGGGTGTTACCGTTGAAGAGTAAGGAGGAAGAAGTACAATGGCTAAATTTGGAAAGAAGTATAAAGCAAGCGCAGAGCTTATCGATAAGAGCAAGCTCTATGATGCAGAGGAGGCTCTCGGCCTTATCTGCCAGACTGCAAAGGCAAAGTTTGATGAGACCGTAGAGGTTCACATTCGTCTTGGCGTTGACTCCCGTCACGCAGACCAGCAGGTCAGAGGCGCTATCGTTCTTCCTAACGGAACCGGTAAGACCGTAAGAACTCTCGTATTCGCTCGCGGCGATAAGGCTGAGGCTGCTCTTGCAGCAGGCGCTGACTACGTTGGTGCTGAGGACTACGTTCAGAAGATCCAGTCTGAGAACTGGTTCGAGTTCGACGTTGTTATTGCATCTCCCGACATGATGGGCGTTATCGGCCGTCTTGGTAAGGTTCTCGGTCCTAAGGGACTTATGCCTAACCCCAAGGCAGGCACCGTTACCCCCGACGTTGCACGTGCGGTAACCGAGGCTAAGGCAGGTAAGATTGAGTACCGTCTTGATAAGACCAACATCATTCACTGCCCCATTGGTAAGGCTTCCTTCGGCACCGAGAAGCTTACCGAGAACTTCAACACCCTCGTTGGCGCAGTTATCAAGGCTAAGCCCGCTGCTGCTAAGGGTCAGTACATCAAGAGCTGCGTTGTAGCTTCTACGATGGGCCCCGGTGTTAAGGTTAACTACGCAAAGCTCGGTTAATTCCGAACGGTTGATAAAACCTTAAACAAAACAGGTAGAGACGAAAATCTCTACCTGTTTTTATTATATATAGATGCTAAGATATATCCGGATAGGCTATTGAAACCGCGGCCGCGTATATTTTGCGGCAGCCAAGACCTCGTATTAAGGTCGCGGCGGCGCCCATTGAGGAGCCGGTGGTAACGATATCGTCAACGATAATTACGGTCCTGTCGGAGAGGTCAAGCGTATCCACCCCTCTTTTATATACGAAGCGTACAGCACTCTTACGCTCCTCGTGAGAGATTTTCTTCTGTGCCCTCCTGCTTCTTGAGGACAGGAGCGGGCGATATTCGGCCCCCATAGATGCCGCTATTCGCTCGGCTAAAAGCCGCGCGTGGTCGTAGCCGTATTTAACAATTGCACGCGGTCTTCGCGGCACGCTCGTGAATAAAATGCCATCTTTGTTTTTCTCATTTACTATCCCCGAGGAAAGCAGCGAGGCTGAAAGCTCGGCCGCGAGAAACTCACGGGCATCCTCGCGGTTCTGTTCCTTAAGACTGTATATAAGCAAATTCTGCACGGCTTTTTCATCGGTTTTTGTGTATCTGTATACCTTTGCAAGTCCTTTTACAAAATGCGACCTTAGATATTTATTTGTACAGGAGCACTCGTAAATGGGCTTTAAGCAAAGCGAGCAATCTCTGTCCTTGTGTAAATAGTAGTCCCTCCTACAGCGCGGGCACAGTGCCTCATCGGAAAAATCGAGGCGCTCCGCGCATCCCACGCAGGTCGGTACAGAAATCAGAAATTTGGCACGTGATAAAAATTCCTTAATAGTCATACAAAATATAAATGAGGCTGCCGAGGCAGCCTCTGATTGTTATTTTTGGGTTTTCGGGAAGCTATCCTTAAGTCCTACTATTCTGTTAAAGGTGTTCTCGGACTTCGTATCCTTAACGAAATATCCGGTCCTTACAAACTGATATCTCTCCCCGCTCTTAGCATCGGCAAGTGCGGGCTCAACCATAGCTCCGTCGATACGGACCACCGATGCGGTATTGAGATAGTCGTCATAGGTCTTATCCTCGGGAATGTCCGCGGTGTTCTCAATATCAAAGAGGAAATCGTAGAGCATAACCGTAGCCTTGTGAGCGTTCGGCAGCGAGAGCCAATGAATGGTTCCCTTCACCTTCCGTCCGTCGGTCGGCATGCCGTTAGCCGTCTCAATATCGGCGGTACATCTTATTTCCTTGATAGTTCCGTCCTCGTTCTTGATTATCTCGTTGCACTTAACGATATATGCGCCCATAAGGCGAACCTCACCGTCGGGCTTCATTCTGAAGAATTTCGGCGGGGGAACCTCTGCGAAGTCGTCGGCATCGATATAGAGCTCTCTCGTAAAGGGCACGCGCCTCGTTCCGCACTCGGGATGAGTGGGGTTGTTAGCTACCTCAAAATATTCCACCTTATCCTCGGGATAGTTTGTGATTACCACCTTTATCGGATGAAGTATCGCAATTCTGCGCTGTGCGCTATCGTTAAGCTCCTCTCTTATACAGTGCTCGAGAAGCTCGTAATCAACGACGCTGTACGCCTTCGCAACTCCCGCACGGGATACGAAATCAAAAATAGCCTCGGGAGTATATCCGCGGCGGCGAAGTCCGGAGAGCGTAGGCATTCTCGGGTCGTCCCAGCCGTCAACGAGCCCGGTCTCGACGAGCTTACGCAGATAACGCTTAGACATTACGGTATGAGTAACGTTAAGGCGGGCGAACTCACGCTGCTTAGGCTTGTTTTCGAAGCCGATATTATCTATAACCCACTCATAGAGGGGTCTGTGGTTCTCAAACTCAATCGAGCAAAGCGAGTGTGTAATTCCCTCAAGCGCATCCTGAATGGGGTGTGCGAAGTCGTAGAGCGGATAAATGCACCACTTATCGCCCTGTCTGTGATGGCTCGTGTGAACTATTCTGTATATCGCAGGGTCGCGCATATTCATATTTGGGCTCGACATATCAATCTTCGCACGAAGGGTCTTAGCACCGTCAGGGAACTCACCGTCCCTCATACGGCGGAAGAGGTCGAGGTTCTTCTCCACACTCCTGTCACGGTAGGGACTGTTAATTCCCGGCTCGGTGAGCGTTCCGCGCATCCGTCTCATCTCGTCGGAAGAGAGGTCGCAGACGTAAGCCTTGCCATCCTCGATAAGCTTTACCGCGAACTCGTAGCACTTATCAAAGTAATCCGAGCCGTAATATACGCCGCCCGTCGGCTCACAGCCGAGCCAGGTAAGGTCCTCGTATATGCTCTCAACGTATTCGTTGTCCTCCTTCGAGGGGTTGGTGTCATCATAGCGCAGGTTGAAAAGACCGCCGTATTTTTTTGCGGTCATAGCGTTAATCCAGATTGCCTTAGCAGAGCCTATATGAAGGTATCCGTTAGGCTCGGGCGGAAAGCGCGTATGAATTTTAAGCTCGGGATTTTCAAGAAGGTCGGCATCGATTATGTCGTGAATAAAGTTGTTTTTAAGCTCTTCCATTTTAAACTGCCCTTTATTAAAAGTACTTTTTTGTTTCTTTTAGCGTTGTTATTGCTCCATGGCCGGGATAAAGCGTGTAATCCTCGGTAAAGGAAAACAGAATTCCGAGTGTGTCCGCGAGTGCGTGCATATCTCCGCCCGGTAGGTCGCACCGCCCGTAGCCGCCCTCGGCAAAAAGCGTGTCGCCGATAATGAGGTCACTGCCGATTACGTATCCAACGCCGCCGGGAGTATGTCCCGGGCACTCGATAACGCGAATTACAGAGTTACCGAGGGGAATTTCATCGGCATTTTTTACGCCCAGCACCTTTCCGAAGTAGCCTTCGTTAGTGCCGAAAAAGCCGAGATAGCAATTACGGTATGGGTCGGCAAGCGCTTCCCTGTCTCGCTCCCCTATATAAACCTCGGTAGAGGCCCCTACCCACTCGTCAATTTTCAGTATGTGGTCAAAATGCGCGTGGGTTAAAAGAATATATTTAATTTTCCCCTCGCACTCGGGGAGAGATTTCAAAACCTCGCGGTATCCTACTGCAGGATCGACAACGGCATATTCCGAGCCGCACTCTATAACGTAGGTGTTGGCGCCGAAATATCCCGCGGGGGTAAATGTATATATTTTATGCATAATTCACCGTAAAATAAAAGCTTTAAGGCTATTATAGCACAAAATCCCCCGAATGTCTATCACTTTTAAATAATTTATGAAATAATTTCACGCCTTGAATATGCGAATAATATAATAATACTGTGGGGCGTATATTCGCCCCCAAATGCCAACACCGTAACAAGGGGGGCTTACTATTTGAACTCGGCAATAATAACCCTGGGTAGCCTAACCTACGCCACGAAGGCGAGGCGCCTCTTCACGAAAAACGGTATTGATGCACGAACCGTAAAATTAAGCGAGGCAGCGGATGGGGGCTGCACGCACGGAATAGAAATTAAAAAAAGCGACCTATACAGCGCCGTCGCCATTTTGCGCGAGGCGGGAGTTCAATACTCGCTTTATCGGGGGTAGACTTGCGAACCGTTTATCTTGACAACGCGGCAACAACCTTCCCGAAGCCGGCGCCCGTGCTCCGAGAGCTGAACCGATGCGTAAGGACCTATTGCGGGAACCCGGGCAGAAGCTCACACAGTCTCTCCCTTGCCTCAGCTGACAAAATATACGAGACAAGAGAGCTCGTCGCCCGACTGTGTAATATTTCGGCTCCCGAGCATATATGCTTTACTCAAAATGCCACCCACGCACTGAATATTGCGATAAAGGGCGCTATTAACCATAAATGCCACGTAATAACCTCGGATATTGAGCATAACGCGCTTATACGGCCGCTTTCTGCCGTCTGCCGCCGATACGGTGTCACGGTATCTCGATTTGATTCGGATATTCCTCCGGAGAAGGCCATACCGCCGCTCGTTCGCCCCGATACCGAGCTTATAGTAACCACCGTCGCCTCGAACGTTACGGGCAAGGTCATAGATACCGAGGGACTGTACCGTGTCGGTCGGGAGCTCGGTCTGCCTATTATCATAGATGCCTCGCAGTATCTCGGACACAAGGAGCTAAATCTTGAGAGGACGCCCTTTGACGTAGTATGCGCCCCGGGGCACAAGGCCCTATTTGGAATTGCGGGCTCCGGCGTTGTTATATTCTCGGGCCTCTTCGCACTGGATACGCTTATTGAGGGCGGGAGCGGCTCTGACACCTATAATACCGAGATGCCTGCTTTACTGCCCGAGCGGCACGAGGCGGGCACGGTGGCAACCCCCGCGATAGTATCGCTCGGCGAGGGGGTACGCTATATACTCGAGTACGGTATTTCCGAGGTAGAACAACGGTTATCATATCTTACGGAGCTTGCGAAAGAGAGGCTAAACGCCCTTTCGGGTGTTCAGCTCCTCGGTGCGGGAAACGGAATAATCAGCTTTAACGTAAGAGACCTGCCGTCGGATAGGGTTGCCGGCACTCTCGGTGAATACGGCATATGTGTTCGCGGCGGTCTGCACTGCGCTCCCGATACCCATAAAAAGCTCGGTACGGAAAAAATAGGCGCGGTTCGTGCCTCTCTATCCATTCTTAACACCGAGCGTGATATAGATGCACTGTTCTCCGCGCTAAAGAAAATATAAAAATATCCGATGCGTTTTGCATCGGATATTTTTATTACATCAGCTCTTTTATTTTACGAACCGCATCCGCTATATAGCGCGAATACGCCTCGCCGTCACAGTTAACGGTGACGTGCGCATATTTTTCGTAAAGCGGCACGCGCTCGTCATACAGGTCGCGAAGCGTCTGTCCCGGGCGAAGCACAACGCCACGCTTGGAAAAGTCGCCAATTCGCTTCTCTATCGTTCGGTAGCTGCACTTGAGGTATATAACCGTTGCCTCGCTATGAAACTTCTCCATAGCGCGCTTGGAATAAACCGCACTGCCGCCTGTCGAAAGAATAGAGTTTTCCGCCTCGATTGAGAGTAGCGTCTCCTCCTCGAGCTCGCGGAACCTATCAACTCCCACCTCGTCAATGAGGGTTTGCAGGGCCTTTCCGACGCGCTCCTCAATCACGCGGTCGGTGTCTATGTTTTTAATTTTCAGCTTGCGTGCCAGCGCCCGTCCCATACAGGATTTTCCCGAGCCCGGCATTCCAATAAGAACAAAATTCATTTTTCTGCCTCGTAATAAATACCAAAGATGTTAAAAAGATATTTGCAGCTCTCTGTCGGCTTTTATAACGCACGCGGTGAGAGCATCTATTACGTAGGTGTCTCGCACTCTTTTTATATGCGTCGGCAAGAGCGGCAGCGAGCCGCCTGTTACCGAAACCTCAATAGGAGAGTCGGTTCTGTTAAGAAGCGTAAGATATGCATTGTCGCCCTCGTATCTTGCAAAAATGAGAAGCTCACCGTCAAGATGAATTAGGGAAAAGTCGCCCTCGCGGTAAACCGCGTTTGCCCGTCTGAGCTGTCCGACGTCGGTATAGTGATGGACGAGGTCCCCGTTCTCCTTACCCCACGGATACGGCATACGGTTAAATGGGTCATGATAGCCCTCAAGGCCCGCCTCGTCACCGTAAAATATCGCGGGAATTCCGGGAAGCGTCGCAAGTACGGTGTAAGCGGCCATCAGGCGGCGCTCGGCAAGCCTACGCTCCTCCCTTGAAAGACGGAGAGTACGGAGCGTGGCGTTAGACTGCCCAAGAGGGCTCTTGCCTGCAAGAAGAGTCAAAATCCGCTCGGTATCATGTGTTCCGAGCAAATTCATCTGCATATTTCTTATTCGCCGCGGAGCATTATCGATAACGTCGGTAAGAGCGTAGCGGAGCTCATCGGTACGGCCGTGCAAAAGATACGCTATGATTCCCCGCCTTAGCGGATAATTCATTACGCCGTCAAGCTCACTGCCGAGGTAATAGGTCTTCCTTTTACCGTACGCGACCTTGTTTGATGCATCCTCCCAAACCTCGCCGTATAGGAGCTCGGCTCCGTGCTCGGTAAGGCTTGACTTGATTTTTTCGATGAAGCTATCGGGGAGCTCGTCTGCAACGTCAAGGCGCATGCCGACGATTCCCATATCGGCGTATTTTGAAATAACGCCGCCGTCGCCGACGAAATACTCGGCACACTCGGGAAGATTTGGGTTGATACGGGGTAAAATCTCTATACCCCACCACGAGGTGTACTCGTTCGGGTGCGACTGAAAGTCGTACCAGCTGTAATACGGCGAATCCTTCGACTGATACGCGCCGAGACTGTCGTAGCTTGCGTATCGGTTGAAATACTTACTGTCGGCTCCCGTGTGATTGAATACGCCGTCGAGTATAATTCCGATGCCGTATTTTTTAGCCGCGGAAATCAAATCCCGAAGCGCCTCGTCCGAGCCGAAGCCCTCGTCTACCGTCATATAGTCGCCGGTATCGTACTTGTGGTTCGAGACCGACTTGAAAATCGGGCTGAGATAAATCAGGGTGACACCGAGAGAGGATATATACGGTAGCTTCTCGCGTATTCCGTCGAGAGTACCGCCAAAGAAGGTGTTGTTTTTGAGCGGAGCGCCGGGGTATTCGGGAAACTCGGGGATATTATCCCAGTCTTCGGGATATAGCGAGCCCTCGGCCCGCACGGAGCGACCGCCGCGGCGGAATCGGTCCACGAAAACGTGATAAATAATTCCCCCGTAATACTTGCTCGGCGCGGGGTGCCGAAAATCCGAAACCGAGATTTGAAATCTCGAGGAAGCGGACGGGTTACGGGTGAAATCGATGCCGTCTGCACTTTTTCTGACGTAATAGGTGCCGAAGGGAGTATCAATTAAAACTTCAAAGAAGTAAAGCCCGACGAAAGAGACCTCCTCGGGAGCCTTGCACTCGTATCTGTCAAGACCGAGCGAAAGGTCGCACCAGGCAAGCTCGGTAACCGCCAGCTCT
The DNA here is from genome assembly GCA_017504605.1 of Clostridia bacterium. GTDB lineage: Bacteria > Bacillota > Clostridia > Oscillospirales > CAG-272 > UBA1740. The sequence goes on along the minus strand of JAFVQW010000036.1, from coordinate 39,284 downwards.
TCCCCGCTCTCGCTATAGTAGCGGGCGTAAACCGAGCGTGCCGCGAGCGTACGCGGCACCGAAACGCGAATCTTAATATCCTCGCCCAAAAGCGAGGCGAGGGAGCGGGTCGGGACACCGTCTTTAAAATATTCAATTTTCCCGAGGTGTGTGCCCCCCGCATAATCAAGACCCGAAAGGTGCTTCACGTCAAAAAAACCTCTTAGTTGGATTTGTACCTGTTAATAGGGCTTACGTGCCAGATATCCCTCGCATAGTTATTAATGCTGTTATCCGATGCAAAGACACCGCTCGTCGCCGTATTCATAAGCGACTTGCGAGCCCACGCCTCTCTGTCCGAGTAATCGGAAATAGCACCCTTATACGTCTGTAAATAGGAATTGAAGTCGGCAAGACACATAAAGGGGTCGGCAACGCCGCAGGCGGCGTTAATAAGATAATCGGCAATATGCGAGAAGTCCTGGCCGCCGATAGGACTGTAAAGGCGGTCGATAACACCGCGAAGAACGGGCGAAGAATGATAGAACTCGCGCGCCCGGTATCCCGAGCGCCAGAGCTCGTCAACCTCGTTCGTGTTAAGTCCGAAGATATAGATGTTGTCCTTACCGCACGCCTCAAGTATTTCAACGTTGGCACCGTCAAGCGTGCCCATTGTAATCGCGCCGTTCATCATCAGCTTCATACAGCCGGTGCCACTCGCCTCCTTACCCGCGAGCGAAATCTGCTCGGATATATCGGCTGACGGAATGAGAACCTCGGCTAAGGAGACGTTGTACTCCTCAACGAAGAGCACCTTAAGTCTATCTCTCGTAAGCGGGTTGCGCTCGAGCTCCTCGGCAAGGAACCATATCAGCTTGATAATCTTCTTCGCCATCACGTAGCCGGGGGCCGCCTTACATCCGAAGATAAAGGTCTGCTTCGGTACGTCGGCATTGGGATTGTCGCATATCTCGTTATAAAGCGCAATAATCTTAAGAACGTTAAGAAGCTGGCGCTTATACTCGTGCATGCGCTTGATTTGAACGTCAAAGATAGACTCGGGGTCAATTCTCCGCCCCGTCTTATTATACGCGAAATAGGCGAAGGATTCCTTATTATAATGCTTTATATCCGCAATACGCGAAAGAACGGACGCATCGTTGCTGTGAGCGGCGAGCTCTATCAGGTGGCTCGCATCCTCGCGATAGGCATCGCCTATAAGCTCGTCAAGGAGCGAGGCAAGCTTCGGATTGGCGGTATTGAGCCAGCGACGGTGTACGACACCGTTGGTAACGTTCGTGAACTTCCAGGGGGTCATCTTGTAGAAATCGTGGAATACGGTCTTCTTAAGAATATCGCTGTGAAGCGCAGAAACGCCGTTGACGGTGTGCGAGCCGACAACCGAGAGGTTGGCCATTCTTACCTGATTGTAGGCCACTATAGCCATTCTCGAAATTCTGTCCCAGTCACCGGGATACAAATTCCAAAGGTCGGCGGTAAAGCGCCTGTTAATCTCGCACACTATCTCGTAAATTCGGGGCAGCTTCATCGAGAAGAGGTCAACTCTCCAGCATTCGAGCGCCTCGGGAAGAACGGTGTGATTGGTGTAGGATACAGACTTAACTACCACCTCCCACGCATCCTCCCAGGAGTAGGAATAAACGTCCATAAGGATACGCATGAGCTCGGGTATGGAGAGTGCGGGATGGGTATCGTTGATGTGAATTGCAACCTTATCGCCAAAGCCGAGAAGCGAGCCGTGATCAGCAAGATAATCGGTAATTATGCTCTGAAGCGAGGCAGAAACGAGAAAATACTGCTGAGTAAGCCTTAAGAGCTTTCCCTCATCGTAGTTATCCTGCGGGTAAAGCTGCTTAGTAATCTGCTCGGCAGAGTTACCGTCGGTTATATTCATAACGTAGTTGCCCTGAGTAGTGTTTGCCGACGAGAGGGCCGGCTGAACCGACCTCGCTCGCCAAAGACGAATGGTATTAACCGCATTCGTGGTCGTGCCCGGGATAAGAAGGTCGTACGGAACCGCCTTAACCTCATCGTATTCGTAGTTCACAATACGAAGCGCACCGTTTTCCCACTTATGCTCTATTTTACCGCCGAGACGTATATAAACCGTACGCTCGGGGTGAGGAACGAGCCAGGCGCCGCCCGAGGTAAGCCACTCGTCGGAGAGCTCTATCTGCTCTCCGTCTATTATCTTCTGCTTGAAAAGGCCGTTCTCGTAAAGAAGCGAATAGCCGTTCGCCGCGTAGTCCTGCGCCGTAAGCGAGTCCATAAAGCAGGCGGCAAGTCTGCCGAGGCCGCCGTTTCCGAGCCCCGGGTCAACCTCGTGAGCGTAAATCTTCTCGAAGGAGGTGCCGAAGTCGTTAAGCAGCGAGCACAGCTCGTCGTATATGCCGAGACACACCGCATCGTTCTTCAGTGCGCGGCCGACGAGGAACTCCATACAAAGATAGCAAACCTTCTTGCCGTCCGATGCCTTAATACGCTTCTTGAAATCGTTTCTGTACTCGAGCATAATATCCTTAAGCGCAAATACGCACGCGTTATATATCTGCTCCTCTGTCGCGCTCGCGGGGTCAAGAACTCCGCGGGTAACCAGCTTCGCCTCGATTCTCTCGCGAAGCTCTTGCTTTGTAATCTTGTCCTTAATACCTGTTATAGGGTTTGAGCTAACCTTGTTTACCATTTAGTTGTATTTTCCTACCATTTTAATAAATTATCGTAAATTGCGAGATATTTCTCGGCAGACTTCTTCCAAGTGAAATCCGAATTCATCGCCGAGGTGCGAAGCGCACGCCACTTGTCCTTATTGCGATAGAGCTTGAGCGCCTCTGTCGCGGCATAAAGAAGCTCGTGAGCGTTGTAGTTATCGAAGCGGAAGCCGTTAGCACCCGGTGCACCGTAGGGTATTATCGAGTCGCAAAGGCCGCCTACAGAGCGCACTACGGGTATGGTACCGTAGGAGCAGCAAATCATCTGTGCAAGGCCGCAGGGCTCGCTTTTCGACGGCATAAGGAATATGTCGGCAGATGCATATATGCGCTTGGAAATAACTCTGTCAAACCTCAAGAGCACGCGCAGATTGGGGTGTCGCGCCTCAAGCTCGAGGAGCGCGCTCTCATACTCGGGTTCTCCCGTACCGAGAATAACGAGCTGCATTTTTTCAGAGAGAAGCTCGTCTGCAATATGAAGCAGAAGGTCAATTCCCTTTTGCGATGCGAGACGGGTAATCATAGCAACAAGAGGGAGCGACGTGTCGGTCGAAAGTCCGAGCTCGGCACAGAGCGCCTCTTTGTTTTTTGCCTTTCCCGAGGCCGCATTACGCTTATTATACGGAAAATCGATATCACCGCCGTGTGAGGGCGAGAAATAACCGTAATCTATACCGTTAATAACTCCCGAGAGCTTATGTGATACCGAGCCTACAATCCCCGCAAGCCCGAAGGCAAAGAAATCGTGACGGAGCTCATAAGCGTAGTTCGGGCTGACGGTGGTGATATAATCGGCAGAAAGAAGCGCCGCCTTCATAAGGTTTACACATCCGTCGTATTCGAGAAGCCCTGCCCACTCGTTATCAAGGCCGAAAACGTCGCCGAGGACAAAGGGGTCAAACTTACCCTGATATTCAATATTGTGAATTGTGAATACGGTTTTAATGCCCGAGAGAGCCTCTATACCGCGATATTTGGTCTTGAGATAAACAGGTATGAGCGCCGTCTGCCAATCGTTGGCGTTGAGAATATCGGGTGCATTACCGCTCGCGAGAATAAACTCAACGACGGCCGCCGAGAAAAAGGCGAAGCGCTCGGCATCGTCGTATTCACCGTACAGCTTATCGCGGTCGAAGTAGTAGTGGTTTTCAAGAAAATAATAGGTTACACCCGCATCGGTAAGCCTATATACCGACGTGCCGGTATCTCTCCAGGAGAGCTTGAAGGGCACGTCAATATAATGCTCCATTTTTTCGCGGTAGGTGTCGGAGATTTTTTTATAGAGCGGCATAATCACCGAGACAGAGTGCTCCCCAAGGGAGGCAATGCTCTTCGGAAGAGCACCCATAACGTCGGCAAGACCACCGCTCGCAACAAAGGGCGATGCCTCTGTTGTCGCGTAAAGAATATTCATTAATTAAACCTTTCTTCCCTTTTGAATATAGAAGGGCATATTTTCGTTACCCGAGAGCTTCACGCCGTCGCTTACGTGAACGTTTTTATCGGTAACTATACAGTTAAGCTCGGCATCGCAGCCGACGTAGGTGCCGCTAAAGAGCACAGAGTTCTTAACGACGGCGCCCTTTTCAACCTTAACGCCTCGGAAGAGCACCGAGTTTATTACGGTTCCCTCAATAACGCAGTCATCAGCAATCATCGAGCTTTCGACCTTTGCATCTTCCTTGTAAATTACGGGCGAGGAATTGTGAACCCTCGTGAATATGGGGCGCTCACGCCGCCATAAGAGCGACGAGCGAGCCTCCTCGTCCTTTGCAAGACTGATAGAGGCACGGTAATAATCGAGGAAGCTCGATACCGTAGCAACGTAGCCGTTATAGCTGTAGGTTCTGTAATTATTGTTCTTGTAATTCTTAAGCAAGAATCCGCTGAGGCTGTTAAGGTCATAAGCCTCTGCCTCCTCGATAATCTTGCGAAGATATACCGTGCTCATAACGAAGATATTAAGAGCAAGCTCGGGATTCTTATCCGAGTGCTCGGAATTCATCGATATATCGGTAATCTTCCCCGCTACGCTCGAGAGCATCATTCTCGGGTGCTTGCTGCTCCACCTCGGGTCGGTGGTCTTGGTTACGACGGTAATCTTAGCGCCCGTGCGCTCGTGCTGACGAATGACGTCGGCGATATCTATATTGATGACGTTGTCTGAATCCATAAGGACTACGTAGTCCTCGGTAAACTCCTCGATGTACGCCTTCATATTCTTAAGCGCCTCAAGACGGGTGTTGAACATCGAAACACTCGAGGCAAAGGCTGTCTGATAAGGAGATATAAGGGTTATACCGCCCTTACGTCTTGCGAGGTCCCAGTCCTTACCGCTTCCGACATGCTCGAGAAGCGAGCGATAGTTATAATTTACAACTATATTAATGTTGGATATATTGGCGTTAACCATATCCGAAAGAGCGAAATCGACCAGCCTGTATCTGCAGGCAAAGGGGATGGCCGCAACCGTTCTGTCACCCGTAAGGCGAGAGAGCGTGTTATCATTGAGATTTGAAAATATAATTCCTGCTGCACTGATTGCCATATTCTTCCCCTCCCTTACTGCTTAACCGACGCGCCGCTCGGTACGGCGGTATGCTTGGCAAGAACCGTTATGCCGTCGCGACCGGCGTTCTCGGTGCCGACGGTGGCGCCCGCACCAATCTCACACTCGGCATCAACAATTGCCGAAAAGACAGATGCGCCACCTTAACGGTTACGTCCTCCATAATAATCGAGTCGCGGACAACGGCCCCCTTCTCAATTACAACACCGCCCGAGAGAATGGAATTCTCAACGGTGCCGTTTATTATACAGCCCTCGCTGATAAGCGAGCTCTTGACACTCGAGGCGGGGCCCATATACTGCGGTGCACGCGCTCTGTTACGCGAGAAGATGCGGAAGCTCTTATCCGACATGCTGAGAATCGGCTTCTCACCAATGAGGTCCATATTAGCCTCCCAGAGCGACGAAATCGTTCCGACGTCCTTCCAATAGCCGTCAAACTTGTATGCATAAAGGCGCTCGCCGTTTGCAAGAAGGTTCGGTATCACGTTCTTTCCGAAGTCATTCGAGGAATTCGGGTCTGCCTCGTCAACCTCGAGATATTCGAGAAGCACGTTGGTATTGAAGATATAAATACCCATAGAGGCCTGATTGTTCTTAGGCTGCTTCGGCTTCTCCTCAAACTCGTATATAGCACCGTCGGGGAGAGTATTGCATATACCGAAGCGAGATGCCTCCTCGATGGGAACGGTAATGGTGGCAACCGTACAAGCGGCACCCGTCGTCTTATGCTGCTTAAGCATAAGGCGGTAATCCATTCTGTAAATATGGTCACCCGAGAGAATAAGGACGTACTCGGGGTCGTACTGCTTGATGAAGTCGATATTCTGGTATATGGCATTGGCGGTACCCTTATACCAATCCGAGCCCTTCATTCCCTGATAAGGAGGAAGGACCGACAAGCCGCCTCTCGTTCTGTCGAGGTCCCAAGGCGCGCCGTTACCGATATACTCGTTAAGCGCGAGCGGCTGGTACTGCGTGAGAACACCCACTGTATCAATATCGGAGTTGATGCAGTTGGAGAGCGGGAAGTCAATAATTTTGTATTTACCTCCAAATGTGACGGCGGGTTTTGCTGTTTCGCGCGTAAGCTCGTATAAGCGAGATCCCTGTCCGCCGGCAAGAAGCATCGCTATACACTCTTTCTTACAGTACATACCTTTTCTCCTTATAATTTTATAGTTTTTTTGCCGATTTTTTCTTTATAAACTGCGCCCGAGAAGGACGGAATTTTAACGTCGGCGCGGTAACCGCCCGGGGCTCTCTCTACCGCTACGCTGTCGGGCAGTGCGCCGGGCGAGGTCATAAAGAGCGCCTCAAGCCTGTTCGAGCGAGGAAGCGAGAGCGAGAGCGTCTGCTCGCTGCCCGAGAAGTTTACGACCACGATAACACTGTTACCGTCGGTGTCGATTCGCCTGTATGCAACCGAGTTCTTCTTTGCCTCGTCGGGGAGAAGCCAGCTGAAGCCGCGGGAGTCGAAATCAAGCTCGTGAAGCTCCCGCCTTGAAAGGTAGAGCATATTTAACTCGCGCACGTAATCGCGGAAGGCTCTGTGCATCGGATAGTCGAGCATAAACCATTCAAGAGATGAGGCATAGTCCCACTCGCGAAACTGTGCGTACTCCGTTCCCATAAAGGTGAGCTTCTTCCCGGGAAAGGTCATAATAAATAGCATGGCCGCGCGCGCCTCGGAGAACTTGTCCTCATACGAGCCGAACATCTTATCAATAAAGGAGCGCTTACCGTGAACCACCTCATCGTGAGAGATAGGTAAGCAGTATTTCTCTGTAAAGGCGTACATAATCGGGAAATTAAGAGCCTTATGCTCTCCCGCACGGTAAATCGGGTCGAGCGAGAGATAACGGTAAAGGTCGTTCGCAAATCCCATATTCCACTTCATATTGAAGCCGAGGCCGCCCTCGGAGACCGAGCGGGTGATGCCGCCGTGACTGCCGGATTCCTCGGCAATCATAAGGACGTCGGGATACTCGGAAAGAACGGCGGTATTCAGCTTCTTAAAGAACGCGACGGCCTCGGGATTAATATTAGAGCCGTCGGGCGCGGGTATCCACTCTCCCGCATCTCTGTCGTAGTCGAGATAAAGCATAGATGCAACGGCATCAACGCGTAGCCCGTCCACGTGAAATTCCCGAAGATAATAAAGGGCCGAGGATACGAGGAAGCACTGAATCTCCTCGCGACCGAGGTCGAAGAAGCGGGTGCCCCAGGAGCGAGACTCCTGCCTATCCTTCCCCTGATATTCGTAGAGAGGACGGCCGTCAAATTCGAAAAGGCCCCACTCGTCTCGCGGAAAGTGCGCCGGCACCCAGTCCAAAATCACACCGATACCGCCACGGTGCATTTCATTGATAAAATAACGAAGGTCGTCGGGGTCGCCGAAGCGAGAGGTGGGTGCGTAGAAGCCGCACACCTGATATCCCCACGATGCATCGAATGGATGCTCCATCAGCGGCAAGAGCTCGATATGAGTATAGCCCATCGCCCGAAGATACGGAACGAGGGTGTCGGCGAGCTCACGGTAGGAAAGCGGCCTGCCGTCCTCGTGCCGCATAAAGCTGCCCGCGTGGACCTCGTATATATTTATAGGATAAGGAATAAACGCTCCGTTTTTCTCTCGAACCACCGCCGCGCGGTGCCTGAACCAGGCGGCATCCGACCAGGTGAAGTCCGAGCGAGTGAAAATCAGCGAGGCGCCGTCGGCAAGTCCGCGTGAAAAGCGAGCGTATGGGTCGCCTTTTTTTAAAACTCTGCCGTCCTCCGTTTCAATCCAAAGCTTATAGGGCTGCTTCTCAAGAGATATATCCGATATATATAGAAGCTCCCATACACCGCCCGGGGTAACACGCGACATATATATCGGTGCATCCCAGCCGGAAAAATCCGAAATAAGCCCCACGGCGCGAGCATTCGGCGCCCAGGTTCTAAAGGTATAGTGATACTTGTCGCGGACAATTTTAAGAGTGCATCCTAGATATTTATACGATGCGAAGTTTGTTCCCTCATGGAAGAGATACCCCGCGAGATTTTCCTGTTTATTCATTTGACCTCCGCTAAATGGCTTCTTTAGGCTATTATAGCGCGCTCGGCGTGTCGAAAAGTGGCGTTGATTGCGTTTTAAAAAATATTTTTCCTAATATAATTATAACATTTACATATAAGTATGTCAAGGAAATCATATTCCCACAACCGACTATTTTTTCATTTTCTTCATTTTTTTACCGCTAAAAAGCATATATAATCCTCTTATACAATATAAGAAAAGCACACATAAGCAATAAAGCGGTAAAAGCGATATTCCGAGCACTCCCGATACCCCTCTTCCGATAAATGCGCAAAGGCCCCTTAGCAACCGCAAAATTATAAAAAACGCGACTAACGTAAAAATAAGACTGAATATCCTATACACGCCGTCACATACCACGTACGTAAATACCGAATATAACAAGCCGAAGGCTAAAATAAGCACCGCGTTTATGACCTCGGCGGCACACCGCGACAGCTCGCGACGAGGGCGAAAAAAGAGTGAAAGATACGCCTTTACGTTTAACCGTGCCCCACCTCGCATAGCGCAAAGAGCGTCGGAGGCCGTGCCCGTGACAATCACGACGGCGACGTTTATAATTCGATAAGCAAGTGCAAGAAGCGCACCGAAGAGTAAGGACAGAAGAGCGGTTAGAAGGACCGATGAATTACTGAATTCCCCCACCGCGAGTTACCCCCGAGAGCGCTTTTCCTTTTTCCTTTCATAATAAAGGGAGTTCACGGTGCCGACAAGGAGAATTTTACCGCTTTCCTTCGAGAGATTTTCCACCCTCAGCCCCTCCCCCTCAATCACAAGCTTACCAAGCGAGGTGTCAAGGGAGATATAGCCGTCGTCAAAGGCTAAAATACCTAAAATCCCGTCGAGCTCTGCCCTACGTCTTTCCACAATCGATACCGAGTGCTTCGTTGCTTCCATATCACTTACCCCCGAAAAAGAAAAATGCATACTTTAATTAAAAAGTATGCATTATCCTTATAAGTTATGCCTCGGACTCGGAGATAACCTCATACATACCCACCGATTCCGTTTTCTTAGTGGTTTCCTTTATCTCGAGCACACGTACGCTGACGGTCTTCGAGCCAAACGAGATTTGAATCTCGTCACCCGTCTTAACGTCGTAGGATGCCTTGGCAGTCCTGCCGTTAACCGATATGCGTGCATTATCGCAGGCATCGTTGGCAACGGTGCGGCGTTTAATCAGGCGGGAAACCTTAAGATATTTGTCTAGTCGCATAGAAATTTAGGCGTTAACCTGATCCTTAAGCACCTTGGAAGCGGAGAAGCCGGGCTTCTTAGTAGCAGGAATCTTGATGGTTTCGCCGGTCTTGGGGTTTCTACCCTCTCTTGCAGCAACAGTCTTAACCTCGAAGGTACCGAAGCCGATAAGCTGAACCTTATCACCTGCCGTAAGCGCATCTGCAATAGCAGCAACAGCCGCGTTTACAGCAGCCTCAGCATCCTTCTTAGAGAGATTTGCATTCGCTGCAACAACGTTGATGAGATCTGTCTTTGTCATTTTTATAATTCCTTTCAAAAAAAAATTAACTGCTAATATTATAACAACCGATGCTCAAAATTTCAATACGTATTTTTATGTTTTTATTATTTATTTGGTTTTTTTCGTCCATTTCTATAACTAAATATTACCATTTTTGTACATTTTAACAAAAAAGTCTTGATTTTTTTAGTCTTTTTAACGCAGGATATTCCATTATTGCATATAAAGCGAGCGAGATAGCAAAGACAAAATACATTCCGTATCTGCCGTACGGAACCAAATCTAAGGAGAATACGATGATGTACGGCAGGCAGAATGCTACGGCGCCGACTACGATAGCACGAAGATAGCACAGAAGTGCCGCGCGTAAAAGCATCGGCTGACGAAGTGCCGTTACAGATATAATCAGACTTACGAGATAGGAAAGAGAGGTTCCTATCGGTGCCGCCAGGATACCGATTTCCGAAACACCTATCAATACGGAGCCGGCGACGGTTTTTACAATTGCCCCCACTATGAGTGAAATTACGGGAATTTTGAAGCTCCCGCGTGCCTCGTGCGCTGTATTAACTATGGTTAAAAGAGGTAAAAGCAGTGTCGCGGGAGCGAGCAGTGCGAGCCCACCTGCACCAATCACCGAGGCGCCGGGAGAAAACAGAAGGTCAAGAATAGTAAACGGAAAAAGCAAAAAGCAAAGTGCGGCGGGAGTCGCAATTGCGGCGGTTATTCTCGCTATATCCGTCAGCGTGCTTCTAAACCCCTCGCTATCAGCGCGTAAGGAGAGCGAGGTTAGTGTAGGCAGTGCCGCAACGGTAATCGGTGTTAAGACCGCACTTACCAAATTAAGCATCGGCACGGCGAGAGTCGTATAGTTACCAAAGAGCGCCGCCCCCGCCTCCTCGGTATAGCCTATCGCCCGAAGTCCGCGCATTATAATTCCAAGGTCTATAACCGAGCTGAGGCTCAGGACGGATGACCCAAGAGATATGGGTATCGCTATCGAAAGAAAGCGCTTTACGATTTTGCGTCTTGAGAGTGTCGAGCTCTGCCTTGTTTTTTCTCTCGGATTTTGCTTTTTAGATGCAATATAAAGATACAAGCAACCGAAGAGCGAGCCGAGCGTTATACCGAGCACCGAGAAGGCCGCACATATGGGAAGCGAGTGGCCGAGTTTTGCTGACAGGTATGCAAAGGCGAGCCCGAGCCCGAGCTTTCCGAGTGCCTCTATCAGCTGTGAGAGTGCAACGGGAAAAAGGTTATTTTGACCGTTAAGATATCCTCTCATCACCCCTGAAAGCGACGTAAAGAGAACAGACGGGGCGATAGCAAGCATAGCTGCTCTCGAGCGTGAGGCGCCGACAAGGGAGGCGAGCGGCCCAGAGAATATAATAAAGCCGAGCGATAAGGCGAGTCCTATATATAAGAATAAGGTAAGAGTGATTTTAAATATCCGCGCTCTCTCTTCCCCGCGACCGCTCTCGTTTGCCTCTGTTATGAGTACGGCGACCGCCTTCGGCACGCCGGCGGTGCAAAGCACGTAGAAGAAGCCGTATACGGCATAGGCGGAATTGAAATAGCCCATTCCCTCGTCACCGAGGATATAAGACAGCGGGACCTTATATATAACTCCCATGATTTTAACGAGTATCGCGGCAACCGAGAGCGACAGTGCCCCCGTCAGTATTTGCTTACCGAGCCCCGACTTTGTTTCTTTTCGCATAACAACTCCCAATAAAAAAGAATTCGCTACATTTTATTAGCGAATTCTTAAAAATATTAATTGTTATCATCGGAGAAAAATTCGACTGCGGCCTCGAGAAGGGGCGGCTTCGCTCCAACGTCGTTCGTGCGCCTGCGCTCGTGCTCCCTTAAATACTCGTAGGGATATTTTTCTCTGAAAATGCGTTTAATTCGGGTTTTTCCCTCCTCGCCGGGAGCGCGGTAGTCAACAAGCTTCGTAACGGCGCCCGCGCCAATGGCGAAAATCGTCTGAACCTCCTCCATCATATAGACGTTGTACATTCCCTCGTGAGCATCGAGAGAGAAGCCGACGTTCTCAAGATTTCCGACGGAGTTCTTTTGTCTGTACATATAGTAAGGCTTGTATCCCGCGAACTTGGTCTTTATCTGCGAATAGGATATACTCTTCGCGGCATCCTGGCTCGCAAGACTGTAGATGCCCGAGTTGTTTCTAAGAGCATCAGAGGCCTTCTTTACACAGAAGGTATGTACAGTGATATTCGTGGGGGAGAGCTCGATAACTCTATCAAGTGTCTCCGAGAAGCTCTTGAAATCATCACCCGGAAGGCCTGCGATAAGGTCTACGTTTATATCCCTTATCCCGCTCGCGCGTGCGAGCTCGAAGGCACGGAAGAAGTCCTCGGCCGTATGCTTACGTCCTATCTCGCGCAAAATCTCGTCATTTAACGTCTGCGGGTTAACGCTGACTCTCGTGACACCGTATTTTTTTGCTATCTCAAGCTTTCTCTCGGTTATAGTATCGGGTCTTCCCGCCTCGAGTGTAAACTCGGTAAGCAACGAGGTATCAATGTGTGAGGAAATAGCCGACAGGAGGCGCTCGAGCTGCTTCTCGTCGAGAGTTGTGGGGGTTCCGCCGCCTATATACACGGTTTCGAGGTGCATACCGAGCGCTTTAATCGTTTCCACAGCATCCGTAAGGTCGAAAAGAAGAGCGTCAACGTATTCGTCTATAAGCGAAAGAAGGCGCGGTGTAGTATAAGAAACGAAGCTGCAATAGGCGCATCTTGAGGGACAGAACGGAATAGATACGTAAAGCGAGCAGCTTTTCCTGTCTATTTTCTTCAAGAGCTTCGCCTCCTGCGAGGCAACCGAGACGGCGAGCGCCGCCTTCTGCGGGTTCAAAAAATACTCATCACGAAGTATCTTCTTCGTCCTGATAATTCCCCGCCCGTCGGCGAGCAGTCCTCCCGCAATCTTTGCGGGGCGAATTCCCGTAAGAATTCCCCACGGCGGTATGTGACCGAGCAGCTCCTTGCCCGCGGCAAAAATCGCCCGTCCTACGGCAACCGATGCGCGAGTGGCTATGGTTATATCCTCATTCGGCATAACACGCTCGGTCGCCTCGCACACCTTGTCGTTGAGCTTCATTTTTACATACGCAATGTCGGCGCCCTCTCCGTCCGCGGTAGTGCGTACGTATACCTCGGGAACCTCCTCGCCGGGAAGCTCACTTTCGGAAAAGGTAGCTCCCGGAAAGAAGACCATGCACAAGGACTGAACGTAATATCTGTTCAAATCGCCGTCAATTTTCAGTATCATTTTTTGCCTCCGATAAGCTCAGAATGCATAACGATAGTGACGGGACCGTCCGTGACCATCTCCGTCGTCATATCGGCGCCGAATACTCCGGTTTCGACCTTGCCGACCTGCCCGCGAAGCTGCTCGGTAAAATAGCGGTAAAGCGGCTCGGCAATGCTCGGAGGCGCGGCGTTCATATAATCGGGACGGTTACCGTGCGAGTAGTTGGCGGCAAGCGTAAAATTAGATACGACAAGCGCCTCTCCACCGACGTCAACAACCGAGAGGTTCATCTTCCCCGCACCGTCCGAAAATATACGAAGCTTCGCTATTTTTTCAGCGAGGCGCTCGGCATCTTGCTCGGTGTCGCCGTTAACGACCCCGAGAAGAATATAGAGCCCCGCTCCGACAGCCCCGCTCGGCACACCGTCTGCCGTAACCGAGGCGGAGCGAATTCTTTGTAGTACAGCAATCATACTTAATCCTTTAGGTGAAGCCGCGGCTGACAGAAATAACCGAGGATATAGAGCGAAGCTTGGAAACGATAGATGCGTAGTGAGAGGTGCTCTTACAGCCCACGTGTATATTTATTGCAACCGTGCCGTTTTTAAGTGTCTGTGTATTTATCTGTGAAATTGAAACCTTCATATCGGCAAGAGCTATGGAAATAGAGGCGATAACGCCGATTCTGTCCTCAACTATTACCTGAAGCGACGCCTCGTAGCATTCGTTGACGTCTCCCTCCGCCTTCTCCCATTCCGCTCTCACCCAGCGGGCAAGATTATCCTCGTTACGGCGGGACTGAGATACGTTCGGGCAATCGGTCTTGTGCACCGAGACACCAAAGCCGCGAGTGACGAAGCCAACTATCTTATCGCCTGGGAGCGGATTACAGCACTTAGCGAACTTGACCTGACAGCCGGGCTCGCCGTCGATAATTATACCGCCCGCGCGCCGTCCCTTAACGCTGTCACTGATTTTGACCTTAGCGAGCTCCTCCTCGGGCGTGGGAGGCGCCTCACGGTTCTCGGCGGCATAAATTGCCTCAATTTCGTCTTTAATTTTAGGCAGAAATCTTTGCAAAGAAAGTCCGCCGAAGCCGAGAGTGTTGTAAAAGTCGTCGGCGGTATTTATTCCGACACGCTTCGCAACAGATGTGACAATCTCGTCGAGGCGCTCGTCGGTCAGGGGATGCGGCATCCTGCGCACCTCGCGCTCGACCTCGGTACGTCCCACGACGATATTCTCCGCCCTCTTCTCCTTTTTAAACCACTGACGGATTTTACTGCGTGCCTCGCCCGTCTTGACAATCTTAAGCCAATCTCGGCTCGGCCCCTTCGAGGACTGCGAGGTTATTATCTCGATAATATCGCCGTTCTCGGGCACCTTGTCAATCGGAACGATGACGTTGTTTATCTTAGCACCGACCATCTTGTTACCGACCGCCGAATGAATGGCGTATGCAAAGTCGATAACCGTAGAGCCGAGAGGACGTGATATAACGTCGCCCTTAGGCGTAAAGACGAAGGTCTCGTCGTGGAATATGTCGGTCTTAAAGGAGTGTATAAACTCGTCGGGGTCGCGGGTGTTCTCGTCGCTCTCAAGGAGCGTGGAAATCCAGCGCAGCCTGTCGTCAATTTCGGTGCTGCTCTGCTCTCCCGACTTATACTTCCAATGAGCCGCAATACCGTACTCCGCCTCCTCGTGCATCTGGCGGGTTCTTATCTGCACCTCAAAGGGTATTCCGCTCCTTCCTATAACCGTCGTGTGAAGCGAGCGGTAAAGGTTGGGCTTGGGAGTTGAAATGTAGTCCTTGAACCTGCCGGGAACCGACTTAAAGAGCTCGTGAACGAGTCCGAGTGCGGTGTAGCACTCAAGCTCGGTATCAACAATTACGCGCACGGCGTAAAAGTCGTATATCTCGTCAAACTCTCGGTTGGCAATATACATCTTGCGATAAAGGCTATATACCGACTTTACTCTGCCCTCAAGAGTGAAATTGATATTATTCTCACTCAGCTTCTCAAAAAGAATATTTTTTGCTTCCTCGAGAAAATCACGCGACTTACCGTACTTGTTATCTATTGCCTGGTGAACCTCCTCGTATCCTATCGGATCGAGGTAGAACAGGCTGAGGTTCTCAAGCTCAAGCTTAATACGCTGAATACCGAGTCGGTGTGCAAGAGGCGCGTAAATATACATCGTTTCAAGAGCTATGGCTCTTTGCCTGTCCTCTTTCTTAGCGGCAAGGGTACGCATATTGTGAAGTCGGTCACACAGCTTAATGAATATAACCCTAATGTCCTTGTTCATCGCAAGAAGCATCTTTCTTATATTCTCGATGTGCGCCTCCTCCTTGTCGGCAACCTGTACCTGAATAATTTTGGTCAGGCCGTCAACGAGCATCGATACCTCGCCGCCAAACATCTTGGTCAGAAGCTCGAGGTTCGTTTTATCAGCGCAATCCTCGACGGTATCGTGAAGAAGGGCCGCGCAGATAGAATCGGTATCGAGACCGAGCTCGGCAACAATCCTTGCAACCTGCACCGGATGGCTCACGTAGGGCTCGCCGCTCTGACGGAACTGCCCTGCGTGAAGCTCCTTCGCGTAAAGGAAGGCGCGCCTTATCTTCTCTATATCGTAGGCTCTCTCATTCTTTTCAATTACCGAGAGGAGCGGTAGCATTTCTGTAAACATGGAAATTCTCCTGTTGGCACGCCGCGGCTTAACGGAGCTGCTGGCGTAGCCTCTTGAGTATGCTTGATTTGTCTAAGTTCTTCTTCCCCGAGGAATAGTGAAGCTTGAAGGTGTAGGTCTCGTCCTCCTCGCTTACTCCGACGATATTCATCTCAAGGAACACCATAATAATAAATTTGAGCTTTATGTATCCGAGCCTTGCCCCAGAGCCCTTATTCACACGGGAAATAATCTCGCGGTGCGAGAGCGTATTTACGCCGGTATGAACTGAGGACTGAATAAGATTATATACGGCAACGAAGTCCTCGCGCTCGGGAATTACGTTCTCCTCTGCGGAGAAGGTAGCGCCCGCACGTATTTCCGAGAAGCGGGAGCGCTCGTCGGCAAAATCACGTCGCTGAGCGCGAGAGGGCTTGAGGTCGCGAACTATAAGCTGAACCGAGCGCCTGTCCATCCATTCGTTGATATCTATGCTGAAAAGAAGGTCGACGCGGTCGCCGTTGTATATCCCAAGCGTATCGGGAGAGTTCGAAAAATACATAGCCACAACAGAGCGCGTACCGTCACCGAGCGTAAGCCTTGTATGCTTCCTGTCGCTGACACCGGTAATCTCGTTTACGGTAACGTCGCGCATAACAAACATAGGCACGGGGTTACCTACGCCGTAGGGCTCAAGGCGCAAAAGAGCCTCGGCAAGCTCGAGAGTGACGTCCGAGAACTTAATCTCAAGGTCGGTATCTATCGTTGGGGTCATATCTACACCCGAGAGTGCCTCTCTGGCGTATTCATTAATTCTTTTCTTAAAGAGTGGGAGGCTCTCACGCGTTACGGAAAGCCCTGCCGCGAGCTCGTGTCCTCCAAACTTAACGAGATAATCTCTGCTCGCGCAAAGCGCATCAACAAGGTTCATCCCCTTAACGCTTCTGCCGGAGCCCTTGCCCACGTGCTCGGCATGCGGAAGCTCGGCATCGTTGCCGTCAAAGGAAATGAGAATAGAGGGACGGCAGAAGCGCTCGGTTATACGCGAGGAAACTATTCCTATAACGCCGTGATGCCAGAGGTCGGATTCAAGCACGATTACGGGATCGCGGTCAATATCAAGCTCTGCTATCTGGTCGTAGGCCTCCTGCATAATCTTGTTTTCCTCTGCCTGTCTCTCGCGGTTAGCCTCGCAGAGCTGCTCGGCAATTTCCCGCGCTCTCTCCTTATCCTCCGAGAGGAAAAGCTCTACGGCGAGAGCCGCACTGCGAACTCTTCCCGCGGCGTTTATCCTCGGAGCGAGCGTAAAGCCTATGAAGCTTGAGGTTATTTTCGCCTTCTTTACGTGCCTCTTGCTTCGGTCGTGACGGCGAGGCTCATTCTTCCCCTGCGCCGCCTCGATAAGCGCTGCAAGACCGTAGCGTGAGGTGCGCTCAATCATTCCGAGACCGTAGCTTACAATTATTCTGTTCTCCTCGCGAATGGGCATTACGTCGGCGATAGTGCCGATGGCAACGAGGTCGGCGTAGGTGGTAATAATATACCTCGTAGCATCAATTCGGCTAACCCCCTCGGCAACCTCATAGTGAGCGCATATAAGCTTGAATACAACGCCAACGCCCGCAAGCTCCTTGAAGGGATATTTGCAATCGGGACGGTGCGGATTTATTACCGCGACAGCGTGAGGAAGCTCCTCGCGGCACTCGTGGTGGTCGGTAACTATAAAATCAATACCGAGCCCCTTTGCATATTCAACCTCCTCATTCGCGGTTATACCCGTATCAACGGTGATAATGAGGGTCGTGCCGCTCTCGCGTATCGCATCGATTGCCCCGCTCGATACGCCGTATCCCTCGCCCGAGCGGTTCGGGATATAATAAGAAACCTTACCGCCGCGCGACTTAAGATAGAGATAGAGCGTGCATACCGAGGTAACGCCGTCAACGTCATAATCTCCGTAAACGGTAATCTGCTCTCCCGTACTCAGTGCGCGCTCAATGCGTGCTACGGCGGCATCCATATCCGCCATATCAAACGGGCTGCCGAGCATCTCGCTTCTCATAGAGATAAAGCTCGCGGCGCTCGCTGTGTCCTTGTAGCCGCGATTATAAAGAATACGGGCTACGATTGTGTTAAGGTGAAGCTCACGGGCGATTTTTTCCACGTCAGATGCTGCCGCGGCGCTATCGTCGGAGTTTATTATCCACCTTTTCTCCTTTGCTTTTTCTTTGTCAAGTAACATTATTTTAACCGACAGTCGGGATTTACTCCCGCCTTTCATATTTAATAACGGTTTCAGCGGATGACACTCTCATCCGAGGAGCACGGTCTGAATTTCACCCGTGTAGGTACCCGCGGAATTATTCTCCCGCGGGGGCAAATCTTTCCATAAGCGAGAGCGCGCACCGAATACCGTCGATAGCGGCGCTCGTAATTCCGCCGGCATAGCCGGCACCCTCGCCCGCAGGATAGAGATTATCATATCCCGTGGCAAGCCTGTATTCCCTGTCTCTCACAATACGTATCGGTGAGGAGGTGCGGGTCTCGGGACCCGTAAGCACGGCATCACTCATAGCAAAGCCGTGAATTTTTCTGTTAAAGTCGGAAATTGCCGCGCGTATACCCTCGGTGACGAAGGACGGCAAATATTTTTCAGGTGCGGCGAGGCGTACGCCCGCGCCGTCCATATAGGTAGGCATAACCGTGCTCGGGAGGACTCTTGCCTCGTTTTTATTGAGAAAATCACCGACGGTGATAATCGGCGCCGAGTAATCCGAGCCCGCGGCAATAAATGCGGCGCGCTCAATTTTTCTTTGGAATTCTATAGCGGCAGTCGGCGTTAGGCCGTAGTCGCTCTTATAAACGCTGCAGCAAACGGCACTGTTGGAGTTCTTGCCGTCACGAGCGTGCTCACTCATACCGTTAACCACAACACCGCCCTGCTCGCTCGTAGCGGAGACCACGGTGCCCCCGGGGCACATGCAAAAGGTGTATACTCCGCGCCCCTTTGTGTTGTGTGCGAGCGTGTACTCGGCGTGAGAGAGGCGTAGGTCCCCCGCAAAGGAGCCGTACATTCCCCTGTCTATCACCTCGGTCGGGTGCTCGATACGAAGACCGACCGAAAAATCCTTAGCCTCGATATTCATACCGCGGCTCATAAGCATTTCGTAGGTGTCACGGGCGCTGTGTCCGACGGCAAGGATAACGGCACCCGCCGCGAATTCGCCCTTATCTGTAACTATCGCGCCGATATGACCGTCGCGAGCGGTCTTAACATCCTTTAAGGTGGTATTCATCATCACGCGGCCGCCGAGACGTGTAATCTCGGCGAGCATGCTCTCGACGACGGCAGAAAGAATATCTGTGCCTATATGCGGCTTCGCAAGGTATAATATCTCGCTCGGTGCACCGTGCGAGACGAAGGTTTTTAAAACGAATGAGGATACGGGGTCGTTAATCCTCGTAACAAGCTTACCGTCCGAGAAGGTTCCCGCACCTCCTGCGCCAAACTGAATATTCGTATTTTCGTCAAGTATTCTTTCCCTGTGCAGCTGCGCGATTTTTTCGCGCCTCTCGGCGACAGAGCCGCCGCGCTCGATAAGAAGCGGACGATAGCCCTCGCGAGCGAGCATCAGAGCGGCAAAAAGTCCCGCCGGGCCCGAGCCTACGACAACGGGCGGTGCCTCGAGCGGCGTATCACCTATTTTTGCCGTCGGGTCCTCGGAATGAAGCTCGGCTATCCCGCGCGAAAGAAGCGAGGGCGACACCTCGCCGAAATCTCCCGAGAGAAGCACCGAGTAAACGAAATGAATATCATCTCTCCGTCTTGCATCAACGCTTCTCCGATAAATCGAGAAATCAGCCCCACGGGCGGAAATACCAACCGCCGAAAGCCGCCTCGAAGCAAGCGAAAACGCCTCTCTTTCGGAGGCGTTTATCGGTAAAGAGATATTGCTTACAATAATGCTCTTTGGGTCACGGCTCATAGCAGCGTCCTCATAAGCGGAAGACGGGAGAAAAGAGCGGTAACCGACGTTTCCTCGGAATAATATACGTAGAGCCACAGAACGATTGCGGCTACAAGGCACAGAAGCAGAGTGAGAATAGTGCTGAGGGTAAGGCTGAACGATTTGTTTTTCATAACGCTCTCCTACTTTCCATTAAAGGATTTAACGAGGTTTTCCATAAGAAATACGCGGAGCGCCTCGGGAGTATAGCCGGTGGTAAGCTCGCAGTCAAAGGCGACGGAAATTCCACCCGTCTCCTCGGAGACGACGATGATTATCGCATCGCTGACCTCGGACATACCGATAGCCGCTCTGTGACGGGTACCGAGGTCGGGGTCGATGTCGGTACGGCGAGTTAGCGGCAGGAAGCAGCCCGCCGCCGCGATTCTGCCCTCCTCTATAACCACTGCACCGTCGTGAAGCGGAGCTTTATTAAAGAATATATTGCGAAGGAGCGACGAGGAAACGTTGGCGTTAATCTTAATGCCCGTGCTCGCAATATCCGAAATGCGCGTCGTACGCTCGACAACTATAAGAGCGCCCGTGGAGTCGGCCGAGAGCTCGCGGACGGCGGAGCAAATATTTTCGACCACGTTGAAGTATAGCTCATCCTTCTTCCGCCTGTCGCTGAGATTGACGAGTCCGTGAATCGAGCCCGAGCCGATACGCTCGAGTGCCTCGCGAATCTCAGGCTGGAATATTACAAAAACGACGAGTGCGCCGCTCGATATTATTCCGCTAAAGATGGAATACAGAGCCCGAAACTCAAAAATCTCCGAGAGCACGAGGACGACGAAGCATATAGCAATACCGAGAATGAGAGCCCCCGCCTTCCTTCCCTTCAAAAACCTGAAGGCAAAGAAGAAAATGACGGTAAGTATTAATATTTCGATAGCATCCTTAATCTGAAACGCGGACACTATATCCTTGAATTTGGAAACGATGTCTATCCCGCCGATATTCAATGTCGAAAGTAAAAAATTCATCTTATTTTCCTATCTCCGCATATTGCGGCAGCCGAATATGTCAAGCGTAATATACGCGAAATTACTATTTGCACATGATAAGTATAGCACACATTACGCCGAAATGCAATGCTTTTTTATACTTATTTTAAATTTTTGTTTACTTTAGCGATAATTCGCAAAAATTTATTTTTCCAAACCCGTTGACAAACTTCAAAAAAAGATGTATAATTGTATCAAATGATACACTTTTTGGAGAGAAAAATGGAAAAGGAAGTCTTTTTGCTCCTATCGAAAACCTTTTTGTTTAAGGGTTTGTCCCCCTCCGAGCTTGACACGGCCCTCGGTAGTCTTACGGCTACGATAGAGAGCTTCGCAAAGGGAGATCTCGTCTTCTCTCCCCTTGATGATAAGAAGCGTATAGGTTTCGTCCTCGAGGGCGAGTGCTCGGTGCTCAGAACTCGCGGCGAGCGTGGCGGAGTAATCATTAATACACTCGGCAGAGGTGCTCCCTTCGGTATCCTATCCGTGTTCAAGGAGGGCGGAGAGCCCCCTACCGAGGTATATGCGGCTCGGGCATCAGAGATAATCTTCATTGGGAAAGAGGATTTGATTTCCCTGACCGAGACCAGCTCGGCCGTGGCAATGAACATAATTAAATTTCTTGCCGACAGAGTGTCGTTTCTTAACGAGCGCATAACCGCCTTCTCGGGCGGCAGTGCCGAGCAAAAGCTCGCGAGCCACCTTCTTTCGCTTATGCATCACGGCGACGGCTTTGAATTTCCGCTAAATAAGAAAAAGACTGCCGAGGCGCTCGGCTGCGGAAGAGCCTCTCTCTACCGCGCACTTGCTACCCTCGAGGCCGAGGGCGCAATCAAAACCGATGATAAAAAAATTTATATAACAGACCCTATGGGTCTTGAAAGGATTTCAAAATGAAAAAGCTAATCTCAATTCTTCTCTTACTCGCACTTTTCGCCCTTCCCCTCACCGCCTGCAAGAAGCCCGAGCCCGAGGCACTCCGTGTAGGATATATGTCGGGCCCTACCGGTATTGGTATGGCAAAGCTGATACACGATAACGGCGGCAAGGACGGAAACGACAAATATACCTTTGAGGCCTTCGCCGATACCGCCACCGCGGCAGCAGCACTCCTTTCGGGTAAGATTGACGTAATCTGCCTTCCGACCAACGAGGCCGCAAAGAACTTCAACACCACGAATCCCGACAGCCGCGTGCTTGCTCTTAACTGTTTGAATTCACTTTACCTTCTCACCGACTCCTCATATAACATTACCTCATTCGAGGAGCTCGAGGGAAAGACGATTTACACCTGCAAAAACGGCACCCCGTCAATCATTCTCAAGCACGCACTCGAGCAGGCCGGAATTAACGCCACGGTAGCATACGAAATCGGCGAGCAAACCATTACGAAGCCCCAGGATATCGGCCCGCTGCTTAATGCGGGAAAAATCGATATTGCGGTAGCACCCGAGCCCATTGTAACCGCCTCGCTTCTCAATATCCAGAATAATGAAAACGCTGTAAGAAGATACTCGGTTCTCGACCTCGACACCCTTTGGAGCGGCATCTCGGACACCCCCGTGGCTATGGGCTGTGTCGTAGCGAGCACGGCTGCTATAAGCAAGAGTGCTGACCGAATTGATAGCTTTTTAGACGAATACGAGGCCTCTGTTGCCTTCATTTCGAATAGCGAAAATATTAATTCTGCCGCAGATTATATAGTAGAATGTGGAATTATGCAGGCGGTCGGTGCCGCTGAGAAGGCGCTGACGAATCTCGGCGATGCCATCTGCTACGTGGACGGTGCCGAGATGAAGGAGACTCTTATCGCATTCTACGAGGTGCTCGGTCTTCAGGTGATTGGAGGCAAGCTGCCCGATGAGAGCTTCTACTATATCCCTTAAGAAAATTCTCCGCATCGCCCGCCCCGCTTTAGTCCTTCTTTTCTGGCTTTCGGTCTGGGAGCTTCTTGCTCTTGCCGTGGGTAACAGCTACTTTTTGCCGAGCGTTTTTGAAACGCTTTCCGCGCTCGGAGTGATAATACGGAAGGAGTACTTTTGGGGGAGCGTTTTAATGACGCTTTTGCGTGTGTGCGCGGGGCTTGTGCTCGGTATAATTTCCGGCGCGCTTTTAGCATTTCTCTGCAATCGCTTTTCGGCAGTTAATGCGGTTGTTTCCCCGCTTATTTCTGTAATCAAGGCAACGCCCGTCGCTACCTTTATCGTTCTTCTTTGGATATTTTTGAGCGGTAATCAGCTCACAATACTGATAGCCTTTCTAATGGTGCTTCCGATTGTTTGGCAGAACCTCTCAGACGGACTTCGGACGATAAGCCGAGAGCTCACCGAGGCGGCGGACGTATTCGAGCTGTCACGAAAGAGGCGTATAAGGCTTATATATTTTCCGACACTCGTAAGCTACCTTTTCCCCGCTATAGTAACATCTATTGGCCTTGCCTGGAAGTCCGAGGTTGCCGCCGAGATTATCGCGTATACCAAGAATTCTATCGGTCAGCACATCAACGACAGTAAATACTTTATGGATACGCCGTCGGTATTCGCCTGGACCGTAGTGGTCGTTCTTATAAGCATTCTCTTTGAAAGAGGGGCGCGTGCCCTGCTCTCGAGGTGGTCGAAATGATTAAACTGAAAAACGTAACGAAGGCCTACGGCAAAAGAAAAATCTTAGATAATTTTTCCTATACCTTTGCCGACTCGGGTCTGTACGTCGTTGTCGGGGAGAGCGGCGCGGGTAAAACCACGCTTCTTCGGATAATCGCAGGGCTCGACAAAGCCTTCACCGGACGGATTACCGAGGGAATTCGAGTTTCCTACGCCTTTCAGGAGCACAGGCTTTTCGATACTCTCTCGGCGCTCGAAAACGTCTCCCTCGTATCCTTCCCCGAGCCTAATGCGAAGACAGAAGCAAAAGCTCGCGAGCTGCTTATCTCCCTCGGCCTTACCGAGGAGGAGCTCTCGCTTCGTCCTAAGGAGCTCTCGGGCGGAATGAAGCAGAGGGTCTCGATTGCGAGAGCTCTACTGCGCGAGGCGCCAATTCTCATTCTCGATGAGCCGACGAAGGAGCTCGACAGACAAAACAGTGAGCTTATTCTCTCACTTATTGAAAAAGAGTCCGAAAAGCGGACGGTTATCCTCGTAACGCACGACTCGCGCGCGCTGTCACTTCCCGCGGCAAAAATAATCAAAATAAAAAATCTTCACTAACCCCCACGAGCCGAGGCATAGCACCTCGGCTCGTATTTTTTTCTTAAAATATTGCATTATTTTATTTCGTGTGTTATAATTAAATTTAATGACTGAAAGTTTTCTTACAAAAAGAGGAAAAAAGAATGGCTAACGACATTTCCGAGAGAATCCTTAACGCCTTTCCGGGCTTTTCGAAAGGACAGAAAAAAATAGCAAATGCCATACTCAACGATTACGATAAGGCGGCTTATATGACCGCGGCGCGCCTCGGTCGTCACGTCGGTGTATCCGAGTCTACCGTCGTACGCTTTGCTAGCGAGCTCGGCTTCGAGGGATACGGCGAATTTCAGCGTGCCGTACAGGAGCTCGTCCGCACCCGCCTCACGCCCAACCAGCGCATTGAGGTAACCAAGCAGAGGCTTGGTAAGGGCGACGTAATTGAAAAGGTTATGGAGTCGGATATTGCGAAAATACGCTTCACGCTTGAAAATCTTAATAAGGATGCCTTTTACAGCTCGGTCGAGGCAATTCTTTCGTCGCGTACCATATACGTTATGGGTGTAAGGAGCTCTGAGCCTATTGCAAGGCTTCTCAACCACAATCTTTCGCTCATATTCGACAACGTTAAATTCGTTCAGCCCACCTCGGTTGCCGAGGTCTTCGAGCAGATGTTCTCAATCGGCGAGAACGACGTCCTTATTGCCTTCTCCTTCCCGAGATATTCCTCGAAGATGGTCAGTGCGGTTAAGTACGCGCGGCAGAAGGGGGCTCGGGTTATCGGCTTCACCGACTCGGCCATATCGCCCCTTGCGGAGCACGCCACCTATCTTCTTACCGCACAGTCGGATATGGCATCCTTTATGGATACCCTCGTTGCACCTATAAGCATTATAAACGCCATTATAATAGAGATAACGAACAGACGCGAGAAGGAGATTACCGCTCGCTTCGATGCGCTTGAAAAGGTTTGGGACGAATATGACGTTTACACCAAGCGCTGATATGAACGAAAGCAAAAAAATAGCCGTTATCGGCGGCGGCGCCGCGGGAATGATGGCGGCGGGCACTGCCCTGTCGCTCGGAGCCTCGGTTACTATCTTCGAGCATATGTCGCACCTCGGCAAAAAGCTTGCCATTACGGGTAAAGACAGATGCAACGTAACGAACACCGCCTCGGGCGAGGCTCTTATGGAGAACGTAACGCGCAATCCGAGATTTCTCTACAGCGCCTTCAATAGCTTCACAACCGAGGACACACAGACCTTCTTCACCTCGCTTGGCGTTAAGCTGAAGGTAGAGCGCGGCGGGAGAGTTTTCCCGGAGAGCGACAAGGCCAAGGATATAGTCGATGCTTTGCGCGCATATTGCTCGGCCGCGGAAATAATACACGAGCACGTCCGTTCGGTGACAAAAAACGCAAGCGGCACACTCACGGTTCACACGAAGGAGGGCGAATACACCTTCGGTGCGGTTATCTTGGCAACCGGCGGTAAGTCCTATCCCCTAACGGGCTCCGACGGCTCGGGCTACGCTATTGCCCGTAAGCTCGGGCACACGGTAACAGAGCTTATCCCCTCACTTATACCGCTCACCTCTCCCTCGCCCCTTCCGCAAATGATGCAGGGGCTCTCACTGAAAAACGTGGGCATCACGGTAAGAGACGAAAGCAAAAACGAGCTCTACCGAGATTTCGGCGAGATGATGTTTACCCACTTCGGCGTTACGGGTCCCGTAATACTCTCGGCCTCAGCGAGGCTGAGAGAGCGCGACATATCCCGCCTTACCCTATCCATAGACCTGAAGCCCGCGCTCGACGAGGCCACCCTTGATACGCGGCTTCTGTCCGACTTTAAGAAAAATATCAATCGCGACTTTATCAACTCTCTTGACGGTCTGTTGCCGCAGAAGATGATTTTACCGTTTATCGAATACTGTAAAATTGATCCGAGGGCCAAGGTGAACGCAATAACCAAGGAGCAAAGGCAGACTATTCTGCGAGCGCTGAAGAGCTTCGATATTCCTCTTTCAGGTCTTCGCCCCATCGAGGAGGCGATTATAACCTCGGGCGGAATTTCGGTTAAGGAAATCTCGCCGAAGACCATGGAATCCCGAATCGCCGAGGGTGTATACTTCGCAGGCGAGGTTATAGACGTCGATGCCTACACAGGCGGATTTAATTTGCAGATTGCCTTTTCAACCGCATATTTAGCGGGAAAAAGTGCGGCAGAAAAGCTTATATACGAATAAAGGAGTAAGACTAAAATGGTAAGAATAGCAATTGACGGTCCCGGCGGAGCCGGCAAATCCACGCTCGCAAAGGCGGTCGCAAAGCAGCTTGGAATTATATACGTAGATACCGGTGCGCTCTACCGTACGATAGGACTTTATATGCTTCGCCACGGCATCTCGCCGAGGGACGAGGCGGCCGTTTCGGCAGCACTTCACGACTTCACCCTCGAGCTTAGGTTCTCGGAGGG
Organism: Clostridia bacterium; assembly: GCA_017504605.1. GTDB lineage: Bacteria > Bacillota > Clostridia > Oscillospirales > CAG-272 > UBA1740. Next base: position 12,812 of record JAFVQW010000036.1, on the reverse strand, counting down.
CAAGCAGGTTATACTCCTTGACGGCCTGGACGTCGGCGACACCATTCGTGCCCCCGAGGTTTCTATGGCGGCATCCGACGTCAGCGCTATCGGTGCTGTCAGACAGTATCTTCTCGATATGCAGCGCAATACCGCAAAAACCAACAGTGTAATTATGGACGGACGAGACATCGGCACGGTTATACTCCCCGATGCCGAGGTTAAGATATTCCTCACCGCATCCCCCGAGGCCCGCGCAAGGCGAAGACATCTCGAGCTTCTCGCACGCGGCAAGGAGGTCAGCTACGATGATGTTTACCGCGAGATGGTGGAGCGCGACAGAAACGACTCCACGCGTGCTATAGCTCCCTGCGTGCCCGCAGAGGACGCCGTTCTGCTCGACAACTCGGATATGACCTTTGAGGAAACCGTCTACAAGGTTATCGAGATTATAAAAAAAAACGGCAAAAGTAAAGTAAAAAAAAATAGCTATATGCGCACCTGGGCGGTAGTAGCCGCGCCGATTCGCTTCTTTAACAGAATCAAGGTCATCGGCCTTGAAAACATACCCGAGAGCGGCGGCTATATGCTTGCGGCAAATCACATCGCGGCCAAGGACGTATTCCTTATCGGTGCCTCCTGCAGAAGGCAGATAAGATTTATCGCGAAAAAGGAGCTCTTTAAAATACCGATTGTAGGCCCGATAATGCGGAGCTTCGGCGCCGTTAAGCTCGACCGCGGCGGGAACGACGTTGCCGCAATCAGAGCCTCTATCGAGCTTATTAAGGAAGGCAATCTCGTCATGATTTTCCCACAGGGACACAGAAATCCCGGTGTGGAGCCCGCCACAACCGAGCTTAAGAGCGGAGCGGGGCTCATCGCGCACCGTGCGGGGTGCGACGTTATTCCCGTTTGCCTTAGAACGAAAAAGCACAGATATTCCCTTTTCAGAAAAACAGAGGTTATCTTCGGTAAGCCGATTCCGCACGCCGAGCTCGGCCTCACACACGGAGGCGGCGATGAATACCGTAAGGCTACCGAATATATTTTTGCAAGAATTCTCTCGCTCGGCGGCTTCGCTCCCCTTCCTACCTCGAGTGAGAGTAAAGGAGATAATTAATTGAAGGTAACTCTTTCACGCCACGCAGGCTTTTGCCCGGGTGTTCGCTCAGCAGACACTGCGGTGCGCCGAGCGCTTGGCGAGGCGACGGGCCGAGAGCGCATATTTACCCTCGGGAAGCTGATACACAACAGAATATATAACGAGGAGCTCGCCGCACTCGGTGCGCCGAGCATCGAGCTGCACGAGGTTCAAGACACCTACCTCGCCGAGCCTGAACGACCGATGACCGTGGTAATCCGAACGCACGGAATTACAAAGGAGGCGAGCTCGGAGCTCTATTCGCTCGCCGAGCGTTATCCAAGCTTTCGTGTAGTTGATGCGACCTGCCCGTTCGTTAAAAAGATTCACAAAATTGCCGAGGAAAATACGAACGAAAATTCGCTCTTTCTCCTATATTGCGACAAAAATCACCCCGAGGCTATCGGAACAATGAGCTATGCTCGAGGCGAAAAATACGCTTTTTCGAGCGTTTCGGAGCTCGAGGCGATAGATTTCGGTGACAAAAAGACGGTTTTGTGCGCACAAACCACTCAAAACCTCGAAGAATTTAAAAAAATAAAAAAATTTTTGAAAAAACTATGTACAAATGCGATTTTTTTTGATACAATATGTAGTGTCACTGAAAATCGTCAGAAAGAAGCGGCAGAGCTTGCCGCTGCATCTGATGTGATGATAGTCATTGGAGGTAAGGACAGCTCGAATACGCATAAGCTCTACGATTTATGCCGTCTTGCCTGCCCTACTACGCTTTGGATTGAATCGGCGTCGGATTTAACAACTGATTTTCCTGACAGTGCGAAAAGCACAGGAATAACCGCGGGCGCTTCCACACCCGACGGTATAATAACGGAGGTTTTTAAAGCAATGGAAGAAAACTTTACTCAAATGCTGGAAGGCTCAATCAAATCTTTACATACAGGAGAAACAGTTACCGGTACCGTATTTACAATCGGCGAAAACGAGCTTAAGCTCGACCTCGGCGCAAAGTTTACCGGCGTGCTTGACAAAGAGCAGATTACCGACGATCCCTCGGCTAAGCTCTCTGAGATGTTCAAGATCGGTGACGAGATTGAAGTGTTTGTAATCAGAGTTGAGGACGGTAAGGGCATCGCTACCGTTTCCAAGAAGAGAGTTGACAAGGACAACAGCTGGGTTGTTCTTAAGGATGCCTATGATAACGGCGAGACCCTCGTCGGCAAGGTTGTATCCGTGGTTAAGGGCGGCGTGCTCTTCGCTACCGAGAACAACACCGTATTTATTCCCGCTTCCCAGACCGGTATCGCTAAGGGTGGCGACCTCTCCGTGCTCGTTGGTACGGAGCAGAAAATCAGACTCCTTGAGTTTGATACTGCAAGAAAGAAGGCTCTCGGCTCTATTAAGGTAATCCTTAACGAGGAGAAGAAGGCTAAGGAGGACGCTGTTTGGGCGACCCTCGAGGTTGGTCAGCACTTTATGGGTACCGTTAAGAACCTTACTCCCTACGGCGCATTCGTCGATATCGGCGGCGTTGACGGAATGGTTCACAACACCGAGCTCTCCTGGCGCCGTATCAAGCACCCCTCGCAGGTTGTAAGCGTTGGTCAGGTAATCGACGTATTCATCAAGGAGCTTGACACCGAGAAGAGAAGAATTTCTCTCGGCTACAAGACTCAGGAGATGGACTCCTGGTTCCAGTTCACTCAGAAGTTCAACGTTGGTGACATTGTTCCCGCGAAGATCGTTTCGATTATGCCCTTCGGCGCATTTGCCGAGGTATATGAGGACGTTGACGGCCTCATCCACATCTCGAGAATTTCCACCGAGAGAATTAACTCTCCCGCAGACGTTCTCTCCGTTGGTCAGGTAGTTGACGTAAAGATCACCGAGATTGACGACGTGAACAGAAAGCTCGCACTCTCTATCCGTGCTATCACCGAGGAGCAGGAGCGCGCTGAGCGCGAGGCTGCCCGTGCTGCCGAGAAGGCAGAGAGAGAGGCAGAGGCTGCTGCTGAGGCTCAGAGAATCGCTGAGGAGAGAGCAGATATGGCTCCCTACATCGTAGGCTCTATCGACTAATTCAAAATAACAACAAAGCGGTGAGGCTTGATGCCTCACCGCTTTTTCTGTCGGAGTTACTATTCTCTTCTAAAACCAATAAGGAGTTGCCCAAGCCTTGCCGCCCTTTGTATCTCTTATAGATACCCAAAAGTACGGAGACTTCGCACGAATATCGGATATATCAATCTCGGTATAGGTAATGCTGTCGGTCTTCCTTACGTCCTGCGTTTTAAGGGTCAGGTACTTGCTGTGTACGTAAACGCCGAAAACGTTGCTGCACTCAACACAGAGCTTATCGCCAACAAGGCGAATAGACTCAAAGCGCGGGCCCGTAGATGCATAGGAGCGACCGGCATCAAGTGCATCGATTATCGCGCCGTAGGAGAGCTCCTTTGCAAAAACGGTAGTAAACGTAGTGCAATACTCGTGATACGGCGTTCCGTCCTCGAAAATCTTATGGCTGTCGTCGCCCGCAACGGGTACGGCTCTTCCACCCTTGCGGATAAAATACTCGTAGTGCGCCGAGTCGTCGGAGTAATTGTTAAACACAACGCCGATACCGTTTACAATCTCGATAGCATCAGCTCCCTTTATGCGAAGCACGTCGTCACTCGACATATTCGACCAGACGGGGTGATTAACGGTAACGAAGAAGTTGTCACGGCGAAGCTCGTCGACGGTCTTATTGATAAGCTCGTAATCGAGCGGCATCTTTTCATAGCTGCGCCGCTTATCGGGCTCTCTCGAGAGTGCGTTAATATGCACGCAATCAACCCAGCCCGCATCCGAGAGGAGCGTAAAATCGAGCTCGGTTCCCGTCAGTGCTACGAACTCGTCATCGGTGAGCTCGTTATGAGAAATACACTCGCGGTGGTCGGTAAAGGCTACAGCAGAGTAGCCCTCCTTCATATATATCCTTTTAAGCTCCTCGGGCGTGAAGTTTCCGTCGGAGAAGGTTGAGTGGGTGTGAAGATTAATCTTGTATTTGTTATAGCTCCTCGGTAAAATCTCTATACATTCGTTTTTCATATTAATTTCCTCTTTTTCTTTCTATAAACTCCTCGTAGCTGCCGCGAAAATCTGTAAATCCGTCGGGAGTTATCTCAATTATTCTGTTCGCTACGGTATTGATTATTTCGTAGTCGTGCGAGGAGAAGAGTATATTTCCCTTGAAGCTCTTCATGCCGTTGTTGACGGCAGTGATTGACTCAAGGTCAAGGTGGTCGGTCGGCTGGTCGATAATAAGCATATTCGAGCCGAACATCATCATTCGCGAGAACATACATCTAACCTTTTCGCCGCCCGAGAGAACGTTTACGGGCTTGAAAACCGCCTCGTTTGAGAAAAGCATTTTACCGAGGAAGCCTCGAAGATAGGTCTCGGTCTGGTCCTTTGAATAGGCGCGGAGCCAATCAATAATGCTCTCGCTATGTCCCTCGAAGTACTTAGAGTTATCGTGCGGGAAATAAGAGGTCGTTATAGATACGCCGAACTTAAATTCACCGCTATCGGCGGAGCTCTCCTCCATAAGTATCTTAAACAGCTCGGTAATGGCGAGCTCGTTACCTACGAAGGCAATCTTATCGTCGCGGAATACGTGGAAGGATAAATCCTTAAAGAGCAAATTACCGCCAAGAGACTTGGTAAGCCCCTCAACGTGCAGTATCTCCTTCCCCGGCTCTCTCTCCATATCGAAGCCGATAAAGGGATAGCGCCGCGAGGACGCGGGGAGCTCCTCGACCGTAAGCTTGTCAAGCAGCTTTCTTCTCGCCGTAGCCTGTCGGGACTTCGACTTGTTTGCCGAGAAGCGAGATATGAAGCTCTGGAGCTCGGCAATTTTCTCCTCATTACGCTTATTCTGGAGCTTAATCATACGCTGGATAAGCTGGCTCGACTCATACCAGAATTCATAGTTACCAACGTACATCTTGATTTCGCCGTAGTCTATATCTACGATGTTGGTGCAGACGTCGTTAAGGAAGTGACGGTCGTGCGAAACGACAAGCACTGTGCCGAAATAATCGGCAAGGAAATCCTCGAGCCAGGTAACCGCCTCAATATCGAGACCGTTCGTGGGCTCGTCAAGAAGAATAATATCGGGGTTGCCAAAAAGCGCCTGAGCTAAGAGTACCTTAACCTTTTCACTCTCCTTCAGCGTGGACATCTCGTTATAAAGAAGCGTATCGGAAAGTCCAAGGCCCTGTATAAGCCTCGACGCATCCGACTCGGCCTCCCAGCCGCCGAGCTCGGCAAACTCGCCCTCGAGCTCCGAGGCACGAAGTCCGTCCTCGTCCGTGAAGTCCTCCTTGGCGTAGAGAGCATCCTTCTCCTTCATTATGGAATAAAGGCGCTCGTTGCCCATAATTACCGTATCAAGAACGGTATACTCCTCAAACGCAAAGTGATTCTGCTTAAGCACCGACATACGGACGGTATCGGGTATAAAAACGTCACCGCGAGTAGGCTCGAGCTCACCGCAAAGTATGCGCAAAAACGTGGATTTCCCGGCTCCGTTAGCACCGATAATTCCATAACAGTTTCCGGGCGTGAACTTCAAATCAACGTCCTTAAACAGAAGCTGACCGCCGAACTGAAAGGAAAGATTGTTAACTGCTATCATTTAAGATTCTCTTTCTGCCTTGGTTTTTATATCAATTTATAGATTTAAGTAGTTCTTTTATATTTTCCATTATATAGGTTGGCTTAGTGCTCGAGGACTCGGCATCCTCGCGCGTGCCCTCGCCCGAGAGGACGAAAACGGTATCAATTCCGGCATTGTAGCCGGAGGCAATATCGGTATAAACCCTGTCACCTACCATAACTGCCTCCTCCCTCGTATATCCGAAGCGCGAGAGTGCCATATAAATCATCTCGGTCTCGGGCTTACCGATAAACTGCGGCCTCTTCCCCGTCGCGCGGAATATCGCCTCGGCGAAGGAGCCGCAATCGGGAACGTATCCATACGAGGTGGGACAAACCCAATCGGGATTAGTAGCAATATACGGAATGTCCTCACGGGTCGAAAGCAGGCGACAAACGTCATCGAGCTTCTTAAAGGTTAGCTCGGTGTCGTTGCTGATAACCACACCGAACACGTTATCCGAGACCTCGGTAACGGCATCAATCCCCGCGGCCCTGAGCTGTGCCGTAAAGGAGGCGGTGCCGAGAGAATAAAATCTGCGCCCGGGATAATTCTTATTCAAATACAGAATAGTGGCATCGGTAGAGGTCAAAAAGTCCTCCTCTGTCGCCGCAATACCAATCCTCTCAAGCTTCTTTACGTATGCATCCGTGCCACGGGAGGAATTGTTGGTAAGAAAGAGGTATCTACCTCCCTTTTCCCGAACTCTGTTAAGAAAATCAACAGTACCGTCAAAAAGCTCATCGTCAAGATATATCGTTCCATCCATATCTAAAAGAAAGAGCCTTTTTTCACAAAGCTTCATAGCATCACCTCAAAAATCGGTAAAAGCCGCAGAGCGTATCTGCGGCTCGTTTTTATTTATTAGTCACCGTATCCGTCGGGATTCATCTTCTGCCATCTCGCAGAATCCTCGCACATCCTCTTGAGATCGCGCTCGGCACGCCAGCCGAGAACCTCGGCCGCCTTCGTGGGATCTGCGTAGCACTGTGCAATATCACCGGGGCGGCGGGGAGCAATCTTGTATTTTACGGGAGAGCCCCATACATCGCCAAATGCGCGGACAATCTCGAGCACCGAGTAGCCATTGCCCGTACCTACGTTAACGTAGTCGATACCGCTCATCTTTGCCGTGTACTCTATCGCGCGCAGATGCGCAAGCGAGAGGTCAACGACGTGAATATAGTCGCGTACGCCCGTTCCGTCGGGAGTATCGTAATCGTCTCCGAATACGCTGAGACACTCAAGCTTACCCGCAGCGACCTTCGACACGTAAGGAAGAAGGTTGTTCGGGATTCCCCTCGGGTCCTCGCCGATAAGTCCCGATTCGTGTGCGCCGATGGGATTAAAGTAGCGGAGAACACAAACCGAGAGCGCGGGATTTGCCGCCGACGCGTCGGAAAGTATTCTCTCTATCATCAGCTTAGTCTCGCCGTAGGGGTTCGTCGTCGAAAGCGGGAAATCCTCGCGGATAGGCACGCTCTTCGGAACACCGTAAACCGTCGCAGAGGAGCTGAAAACTATTCTGTTAACGCCGAAGCGCTCCATACAGATAAGAAGATTAAGAGTAGACAAAAGGTTGTTGTGATAATACTTAACGGGAATCGCGCAGGATTCACCGACAGCCTTAAGACCCGCGAAGTGTATAACGGAGTCAATCTCGGGGTGACTCTCGAAAACCTGAGAAAGAGCATCTATATCGCAAAGGTCGGCAAGAATAAACTCGGGGCGCTTGCCCGTAATTTTTTCGATTCTGTCAAGAACGCATATTTTACTGTTCGACAGATTGTCAACTATAACCACCTCGTAGCCGGCATTAATAAGCTCAACGACAGTATGAGAACCGATGTAGCCGGTTCCGCCCGTAACAAGAACAGACATATTTTTCTCCTTTTATTAAATATAAAACAAAAAAGAGCAGTCACACACTACTCTTTTCTGCATTTAATCAGTCAGCGTAAACGCTAACCTGCTTTTTACCACCGGTAATGTGCTCGAATTTAACGGTGCCGTCAACAAGCGCGAAGAGAGTATCGTCAGTACCGATACCTACGTTGTTACCGGGATGAATCTTGGTGCCGCGCTGTCTTACGAGGATGTTGCCCGCAAGAACTGCCTGGCCATCAGCCTTCTTAACGCCAAGACGCTTAGATTCAGAATCACGACCGTTTTTGGTAGAACCAACGCCCTTTTTGTGAGCGAAGAATTGTAAACTGAGCTTTAACATTTCGTGTACCTCCATAATTGATTTCGGCGAAAGCCGTCTTGCTTAAATCTCACGCTGAATTTCCTTAACGTCGAGATATTCGTAATAATCCTCGACAAGGTCCATAAGCTGATAGAAATAAGCCTGTATAAGACCGGAGATTGCAAACTGCTTATTATCGTCCGCCTCAAATTTAGGCAGAGCCGATTTGCATATAAGCCGTATGTTCGTGGTTTCCTCGTCGATGGTGTAATCGACGGTGGACTTGTACGATATTTCAATAGCGTTGATGATAAGCATGGTCATAGCCGAGAGTGCCGAGCAAAGAATATCGTCGCCCGACTCCGCATAGCCCGTATGTCCCTGCTCCTCAAAGCCGTAGAATACATCGCCGCTCTTATAAAAAACAACTGTTGTCATTTTTTCGATTAGCCCTCGATCTTCTCGATACGAACCTTGGAATAGTCCTGACGATGACCAATCTTCTTCTTTTCGTTCTTCTTAGCCTTGTACTTGATAACGTCAATCTTCTTAGACTTGCCGTTCTTTACAACGCTTGCAACAACGGTAGCACCCTCAACGTAGGGAGCGCCAACGGAAAGATTGTCACCGGAAACGCAAAGGACCTTATCAAAGGTAACCTTCTCGCCTTCCTCCACTCCAAGCTTCTCAACGAAGATAACGTCTCCCTCGGAAACCTTGTACTGCTTTCCACCTGTTACGAAAATAGCGAACATGTAAAAGCACCTCACTTTCGTGTAAATTCGCTACGGTAGGCGTGTATTACACACTTTTCGAGCCTATCAGTAAGCGTCCTTAATATTTTATCATTCTTTTATTTAAATGTCAATAGGTAAAATAAATATTTTTGTATTCTTTTTATTCCTCATCTAAGGAATCGGAAATTGGCTTCGCACACGCGGGGCAAACGAGGCTCTCAAGCTCCACCTCGTCGGTAAAGCAAATCTTCTCCGCACAGTGCGGGCACTCGATTTCATAGTACTCCTCGTCCTCATCGAAGACGTAGTCATCGTCGTCCTCGTCGTCAAGGTCGCTGTAATCGGCGTATTCCTCGCCGTCGTCGTAGATGTCCTCCTCAAGCGCAACGAGGTCCTCGGCAATCTCGGACATATATCCGCGAAGCTCGGAATTCTCGCTCTCAAGCTCGAGCACACGCCCTGCAAGCTCTACGGTAAGATCGATAAGCTCTGCTATAACCTTCCCCTCCTTGCTCGTTTTGTCAAGCTCGTAGCCGTCAAAAAGGCCCTTAATATAGGTCGCTCTCTCGTTGATTTCCATAATATTCTCCTTTCGTTTTAAAAAAAGTCTCTCCCGAAAAAATTCCGGGAGAGAAAATTTGAGTTATGCTCTTTCAAGATACTCGCCGGTTCTGGTATCGATACGAAGAACGTCGCCCTCGTTGATGAAAATCGGAACCTTAACAACGGCACCGGTCTCAAGAACCGCTTCCTTAGTTACGTTGGTAGCAGTATCGCCGCGAACGCCGGGCTCGGTCTCGGTAACAGCGAGCTCAACGAAGGTGGGCGGGTCAACCGAGAATACGTTGCCCTTCCAGGAAGAAATACGGCAGGTAGTGTTCTCCTTAACGAACTTGAAGTTGTCACCAAGCTTGTCGGCATTGAGAGGAACCTGATCGTAGGTCTCGGGGTCCATGAAGTAGTAGAGGTCACCGTCGTTATAGAGGTACTCAAGGTCACGTCTCTCGATAACCGCATTCTCAAACTTTGCGGTGGGGTTGAAGGAGGCCTCACGGATAGCACCCGTAACGACGTCTCTGTACTTGGTTCTTACGAACGCCGCACCCTTACCGGGCTTAACGTGCTGGAACTCGATAACCTGATAAACCTTACCCTCCATCTCAAAGGTAAGACCGTTCTTAAAATCACCTGCTGTAATCATTCTGATAATCCTTTACACGACATTTTTTGATTTCGGCGCGCGCCCGTCACGGCCCCGCCGGTAAAATATAAAATCATTACACGAGTATTTTACCAAACTTTCTCCTGTTTTGCAATAGGTAAACGAAAAAATTTTATAACTTTTATCGTTTTTTATCTGTTCGGGCTCAAATTATCTCGATAAGCTCCTTGGTTGAGGCGGTGAAATTACGTATACCGCCCTCGGTAATCGCCACCATATCCTCAATTCTGCACCCGTATTTACCGAATATGTATATACCGGGCTCAACGGTCACAACCTCTCCCGCGCGAAGCGCTCTACCGAACGAGCGCTTTGAGAGCGAGGGCTGCTCGTGAATGAAAAGCCCAACCGAGTGGCCGAGGGAGTGACCGAAGGCACCCTCGTATTCCTTATCGATTATATCGCGTGCAACCTTATCGGCCTCGCCCGCGTCAACTCCCGCCTTGAGAAAGGCGAGCGCCGCCTCCTGCGCACGGAGCGTAGTGTTATAAATCTTCTTTATTTCGGCATCGGCAGCTCCGATAACGACGGTACGCGTCATATCCGAGCAATAGCCGCCAAGCCTCGCACCGAAGTCCATAGTCAGAAAGCCAGCCTTCAGCTTCTCTCTGCGCGGCGTTCCGTGCGGCAGAGCCGAGGCATCACCCGAGACCGCTATAGTATCGAACGCGAAGCCGTCCGCGCCGTCCCGACGCATAAAGTATTCAAGCTCTGCGGCAACCTCAATCTCGGTCATATTGGGGGTGAGGATGCCGAGCATATGACTGAACGCGCGGTCGGTTATCTGCTGCGCCCTCGCAATTTTTTCAAGCTCGTCCTCGCTCTTTACCTGCCGAGCCTCCTCTATCATATTCCCTACGCTTTGGAAGCTCTGCGCGGGGAATTTCTTACAGTATCTCTCATACAGCTCGAAGGAAACGAAGCCCCCCTCGAAGCCGACGGTGCGAATCCCCTCCTCCGAGAACACGCCCGAAATAAGCTCGTCGCGCTCCGAGGTCATCTCGACCTTGAATTCGCGCGAGGCATCCTGAAGCGCCATTTCGTAATATCTGAAATCGGTAAGCATATACGCGCTTTTTGCCGTTATAAGCAAAAGTCCGTCGGTAAACGCAAAGTCCGAAAGATATCTTTGATTTAATTCATCGAAAACTATAAGAGCGTCAAAGCCGTGCTCCCTCATAGCAAGTCTGATTTTTTCAAGCCGTGTCACAGTCTCATTCCCCCAAAAGTGATTTATAAAGCTGCTTCATAGAAAGCGCATCGTCCGACTGCGTTCCCGCGGACTCCGAAATAAGAGTAGGTGAGAGGCCGTGCTTTACTATCGCCTCTATAAGCGGCTCGAAGCTCGGGCCGTAAATCTCATCAGCAAAGGTGAGATGCCTTTTCTCGCCCGCATCGGTCCACTCAATTTTCGAGAAATGGCAGTGTAGATTTTCCGCAATTTCCCCGCCAAGCGCAGAGGATATTTTGTCAAAAACACGCATATAATCATCGGCAGAATTAAAAACGCTACCACAGTCTCTGGCGTTGAGATGCCCGAAATCCACCACGGGAACGAAGGCGGAATCTATGCGGCAAAGCTCGAGAACCTCATCAAGCGTACCGAGCTGATTCTTCTTCCCCATGGTTTCAAGGCCTATTTTTATACCGTAGGTATCAACCTCGCCGAGTGTGCGAACGAGAGTATCTGCCGCGAGGCGCATGGCCTCATCTCGAGTAATCTTCGCCGCCGAGCCGGTATGAACAACAATCGTCTTAGCGCCGAGAAGATGCGCGGCATCAAGGCTCTGTCTTATATATCCGATGCTCTTAAGTCTCTTCTCGGGGTCTATTCCCGAAAGAGATATAAAGTACGGAGTATGGAAGGACATACTGATTCCGTATTCCCTCGCGCGCCTGCCGACCTCGCTAAGCATAGCCGAGCCGGCGGCGAGGCCGTTGCCCGCCTCGTATTCGTACGCATCAAGACCTATCTCCGAAACCCAGCGCGGAGCATCGAGAGTTGAGGAGAAGCCAGCCCGTCTGAAGGCATCACTGTTCCCTCCGGGACCAAAAAAAGCACTCATATTTTATTCCTCTTTCTGTTTTCTGTATTTTTTAAGTATCGGGCGCTCAAGAAGCCTCTTAAAGCGAGTTAAGAGGTCACGCCTATCGTTAATCGGCGGAACGAGTATAGCCCGCACGCCCGCATTTCTCGCCGCCCACACGTCGGTGAAAATCTGGTCGCCCATCGCAACCGTTTCCTCGGGCGAGGTGCCCATTTTCTCCATAGCGCGAAGGAGATTTTTCTTAAACGGCTTCTTAGCGCGGTAAAATACCGGAAGCCCAAGCTCGGAGTTAAAAAGATTAATTCTCTCTCCGTTATTGTTTGAAACGATAGAAAGAGAGATGCCAGCCTCGCGAAGCGAGGAAATCCAAGCCTTAACGTGCTCACCGGGAAGCGCGTTCTCGTATGGCTCGAGCGTATTATCTACGTCGAGTATAATTCCCCGCACACCGATAGAGAGAAGAAACTCGGCATCAGCCTCGTCAAAGCGATTGAAACAATAATCGGGAACAAACTTTAACATATATCTCCTCGTCGCTTTCCTTTAATATAAGAAATTATAGCACAATCGCGCACAAAAAGCAAGACAGAACGGAAAATACGAGGTGTACAATTTACCCCTACCTTTAAAAATGCTTTATTTTTTTCGAATAACACAAAAAACTTTCAAAAAGCTATTGACTTTTCCCCTTTCGTGTGGTATTATAATATGGCTTGACAAAGCAAGATGCGAGTGTAGTTCAATGGTAGAATTCCAGCCTTCCAAGCTGGTCGCGTGGGTTCGATTCCCATCACTCGCTCCAAGATGCGCCCATAGCTCAGTGGATAGAGTGCCCGG
>JAFVQW010000035.1 GCA_017504605.1 Clostridia bacterium | reverse complement strand
CTTGTCGCTTTTTGAGTTGCTCGGAAGCATAAAGGAGAAATTCGAGTTGCGACAGCAAAATAACAAAAAAATCTTTGCAGCAAAAGTTAAAAAGTACATAGAAGAGCACTTTTCGAAAAAAATTACGCTCGATGATCTCGCGCATCAATTCCACATTCACCACGTTTATCTGCAAAGAAAATTCAAGGAAGAAACCGGCCTGACACCGTTCGATTATCAAAAACAGATAAGGATATCAAAAGCCAAAGAGTTTTTGCTTACCACCAACTTGTCTGTTGATGAAATTTCCGACCTATGCGGATTTTGCAACACCTCATACTTTATTGACGTATTTAGAAAGAGCGAAAACATCACTCCCTTCAAATTCAGGCAACAAACCAATCTGACAGAGATTTTTTGATCAGGTAAAACAGATTGCGTGATGAGCAGCTCGCCGAAGATTTTAAAAAAATTCACCTTAATCTTGAAAAGCAATAGGCTTTATGCTATGTCAGCATTTATGATTTTTCAAGGGATTTCAAGAAGCATACGGAACCTCTCCGTCAAGGTACGAAAAACATTCTTGATTTAATATCGTAACAATTGCACACAGCGTAAAAATGCCCTTGCAAGCAAGCATTTTAGCGGTCGCTGTTGCAATTGAGGAAGCTTCCAAGTAAGCTTCTTGCGACCGCAATGAAATTTGCCCGATAAATCGGTCAAATGAAATACGCCAAAGCGAATGAAATGTTATAAATAACGTGAAATGCACCGCAATTCTTACGAAGTGCGGTGCATATTTTTCTTTGGACGGTAAGTGGGCCGTGATCGGCCATTACGAATCATCTTTTGAGAAGCGGAACGAGCATCAGTGCCAACATCCACGAGGCAGATTATGCCCAAAGCAAGGCGGATTTTGTGAACAAATAACAGAACATGAGTAAGGACACGCCGCAAGGCCTTGCGGCGTGTCCTTTTTTGGAGCGAGTCGAACGAGGGGCTGTTGCGGTGCGGCCCTGTGTGCCGCGCCCTCTTGACTTTCGCGTTGCGGATATGTTACAATAGTAAAAAAGGGGAGGTGATGGACGTGATACTCGGCTATGCTGTTATGCTACTGCTTTCGGTGCTGCTGCTGGTTTGCTATCGCTTTCTTGTCAAGCGGCGCGAGCGGTGGCTCGGTCTCCTCTTTGTGTCGGTGGTGGCGGTCAACGGCGGCTATTTCCTGCTCTCGGTCTCGCCCACCCTCACGGTTGCCATCCTTGCCAACGATCTTGCCTATCTCGGCTCGGCGGTGCTTCTGATGTGTATGCTCTTTACGGTCATGGGGCTTTGCGGCTTTCGCGTGCGGCGCGCGCTCTCCCTGTCGCTTGCTTCGGTGGCGGCGCTGATGTTCGCGCTGGTTGCCACGTCGGGGCTTTTGCCCTGGTATTACGCCGCACTCTCGATCGAGCGCGCCGCGGGCTTTACGCGCCTTGTAAAGGAATACGGCCCGCTGCACGGCATCTATACCGTTTACGTGATCGCCTACTTTGCGGCGATGATCGCGGTGATCCTGATCGCGCTTGCGCGCCGTCGCTTTGGCTCGTATAAGATGGCAGGGCTACTTACCGCTATTGTGCTTGGCAATATCCTTGTCTGGGCGATGGAGAAGCAGATGCACGGCAGCTTTGAATTCCTCTCCATTTCATACGTGTTTTCCGAGCTGCTGCTCGTGTTCCTTTACTGGATGATGGAGGATTACGCGCCTGCAAAAGAGGTGTCCGCGCCCCTTGCCGCCGAGCTTGCGCTGCTGGAGGCGCGCCTCGGAGAAGGTGAGGTGCTCACCGCAAGGGAGCGCGAGGTGCTTTCCCACGTGCTGGAAAATCACGCGCGCAAGGAGATCGCGGCCGCGATGTGCCTGTCCGAGAACACGGTCAAGACCTATACGCGCACGCTTTACGCCAAGCTCGGCGTGGCCTCCCGTGCAGAGCTGTACGCGCTGCTCGGCAGAGAATAAGCAGAGAAAACTCACCCCGTTGGGCACCCAACGGGGTGTTCTTTTTGCGCCTCACCCCTTTTTCACCCCTCGCTTTCCTCACATTCACCCCTCTCGGGTGTACCGCGCGCGAGCGCGCGTGTGTTACAATGCAGCTGTAAGGATCGCAGGGAAGCGATCGCGGAAAGGAGACTTTTATGAAAAAGGGAACGACACGCTTTTGTATGCTGCTTTTGGCGCTGCTTTTGCTGCTCACGGCCCTGCCCGTGTCGGCGGCGCAGATTGACGTTTCGGTGCGCGCCGACTACATCGTCAACGCCACGTGGAACGGCGCCTTCATGACCGTCACGGAGGTGGACTACTATTGCAAGATCACGCCCGCGCAGGGCTATGAGCTCACGGCCGATATGATCACCGTCAAGATCGGCGGCATCACGGCATCCACCTCGGCCTGGACCTATAACCCCGACACCTGTCAGCTGATCATCTACGGCTCGGCGATCGTCGGCGTGGCCACCATCGACATCGAGGCCGTGGCGCAGATCGCGACCCCGAAGGACAACCGCACCGAGGTCTCCCGTGTCACGATGACCTCAAGCTACGCTGTGCCCCTTTACGGCGACGAGGTCGTCCGCGCTTATACGTGGGAGGTCACCGAGGGCAAGCAGGCGCGCGTTCTAGCGCACATGGGCAACTGGTTCCGCAAGGAGGGCGAGCAGTGGATCCGCTATGACGAGGCTGTCTTCCGTGAGGGCACCTACTTCTATCAGGTACAACTCCGCGTGGACGGCGACTATGGCGAATCGCATCGCCTCTCCACCGACGGTCTCACGCTCACCGTCAACGGCGAGGCCTGGGCGCCCCAGGATATCGGCGTGTACGACGGCTACTCCTACACCTTTATGAGAACGCCCGATATCGAGATCGAGTGGCGCGCGCTGCCGCTGGTCTTCGCGGATTCCAACAGATTTGATATCCCCATGAATTACGCGGGCCGTGCGATCACGCCCTACTCGCTCATAAGTGCCGTAACGGGTGGCGTTTTGCCCTACACCTTCAGTAAGGTGAGCGGCCCCGATTGGATCACGGTGAGCGCGGACGGCACCGTGAGCGGCACGCCCACCTCGCTCGGCACAAACGAAGATCTCGTGCTCCGCGTGACGGATGCCGAGGGGCAGTACGAGGAGATCACGGCGACCGTGTCTGAGACCTTCACGAACCCCTCGGATCGCGTAGTGGTCTCCACCATCACGATCACGTCGAATGATTTCACCACGCCCACCTACGCCTCCGTCTACAACGTCTCGTACAGCTTCACGGTCGCCGAGGGTGAGATGGTGCGCATCATGCCCTCGATGAGCCGCTGGCAGCGCTGGAACGGTAGCGATTGGGTGGCCATGGGCACGGGCGAGAGCTTCATGGAGGGGCGCTACCGCTTCTACACGCAACTCCGCGTGGATAACGCTTATGGCAGAACGCACGTGCTGGCAGGAAACGGTGCGCTGACCGCTTCGGTCAACGGCACCGCGTGGGAGGTCGCCGACGTGGGCATCTACGATGAGTATTCCTATACCTTTATCTACTCTCCCGCGATAGAGGTGACCAAGCCCCCCGTCACCGAGCTGCTCTTCTGGGACAGTGCGGCGCTTGACGTGCCCGATGGCTTCTGCGGTGTGGCAATGAAGCCCATTGATCTTGCCGCCGCCACCGAGGGCGGTCTTGCCCCCTACACCTATACGCTCTATCAGGCACCCTCCTGGCTGCACGTCGATGCCGAGGGCAAGCTCTACGGTACTCCCTCTGCCACCGATACGGCACGCACCATGACCATCCGCGTGACCGATGCCGAGGGCAGCTACAAGGAGGTCAATATCAACGTGGGCAGAGTGTACCCGAACCCCGCCGACCGCGAGGTGGTGAGTGAGCTCACCGCTACTGCCACGATCCCGACGCCCGCGCTCGGTGAGAACGTGGTGCAGATCGACTTTGAGGTCCCCACGGACGCGCCCTACCGCTTTGCAGGCGGCACGGATCGCGGCTGGTACCGCAAGGAGGGCGACACCTGGGTGCGCTACACCGCCACCAAGTTCATCGAGGGCACCTACCGCTACCAGAATCTTGTGCTTATAGACGGCGGTAAGGGACTCACCCACCGCCTTGACGAGAACGTCACGCTCACCTTGAACGGCATCCCCGTCACGCTGGAGAATGTGACGGTCGAGAATGCCTCCTCCTCTGTGCTCGCGATCTTTGACAGCTTCGTCGTGCACGAGTTTTCCGACTATATCGCCGAGAACGGTGCGCATTATCGCGTCTGCGTGTGCGGCGAGCGCACCGACGAGGGTACCTGTACGGGAGGCACCGCCACTTGTACCGCGCTTGCCGTTTGCGCGACCTGCGGCAACACCTACGGCACGCTTGCCGAGCACGTCTTCTCCCAGACCTGGAGTGCCGAGAACGGTACGCACTGGCGCGCTTGCGTATGCGGTGAGCGCACCGACGAGGGTACCTGCGCGGGTGGCAGCGCGACCTGCACGGCACTTGCCGCTTGCGCGACCTGCGGTAACACCTACGGCACGCTTGCAGAGCACGTCTTCTCCCAGACCTGGAGTGCCGAGAACAGTACGCACTGGCGCGCTTGCGTATGCGGTGAGCGCACCGATGAGGGCACGTGTGCGGGTGGCAGCGCGACCTGTGCGGCCGCTGCCGTTTGTGACACCTGCGGCAACGCCCACGGCGAGCCGCTTGCCCACACCTTCGGAGAGTGGCAGCAGGAGATCCCCGCCACCACTGAGCAGGCGGGCACCAAGGCACACAAGGATTGCAGCGTGTGCAAAAAGCACTTTGATGCAAGTGGTAAGGAGATCACCGATCTCACCATTGCCAAGCTCGTCCCCGAGGAGCCCGACGGGGGACTCGGCGCGGGTGCTGTGATCGGCATTGTGATCGGCGCGGTCGCCGTAGTCGGTATCGGCGGCTTTGCGATCTTCTGGTTTGTGATCAAAAAGAGATCCTTTGCCGACCTTCTTGCCATTTTCCGCAAGTAAGCCATCATGAAAACCAAAGGACACGCCGCGAGGCTTCGCGGCGTGTCCTTTTTGTAAGATGAAAGCCACACGATACGTCGCTCCACGCTTGCGTGCTTCAAGAAAGGCTATTGGCGATGAAGAGAAGCAAACAAAGGGTTAGCGTAGGATTTGTGTGAAAGGCTCCCTTTACACAAGGGAGGCGTTTCAATGAGCGAACCCGTTAACGGGTGGCAAGTATTTTTTGCGTGGCCGGCAGTCCGATCTTCAGCGCACTTGTGCGTAGCCGATAATATCAGGGCTATGCCCGAAACTGAAATCCCCCCGTTTTACGGGGGGATTTTTATTTCAGTATTTATTTTGCAGATGTATATTCGAAAATCACGCTGGTGCGCTTTTCGGGTAAGACTATTTCTATTTCACCGTTTGAATTAAACGCTTCGCAGGTATCAAGATTGGTAAACCGATAGCTGTAATTTTCCTTCAAGCCCTTCAAAGTGATATTTGCGGACGGGAAGGGAGAGTTTTCCTTTCTGAATGCCATAACTATACCGCTATCGGTATCGGTGTCGTGATACTGAAAAACATTCCAGCCCACCCCGGATTCATCGTATCCCACCGTGCCGAGATTATAAAAATCGCAGCTCAGGTATCTCTGGATACGGTTGTATTCAGTAACGGTCTTTCTCGTGATATCGAACTCTTCGTCGGTGGGGTTTTGAGTTGCATAGTTGTAATTGCATATTGCCCAACACGGCGAGTAAGTACAACGGGCATTGTATAGATCGGTAACGTCACGTGCGCTTGCGCCGTGATAGGGGAAGTAGGTCGATGCTCCGGCTGTATGCAGAGCCATTGTATCAAAGTTCGTGTTGTTAAGACATAAATAGTCGGTTCTGAAAAGAACT
This sequence comes from Clostridia bacterium, assembly GCA_017504605.1. Lineage (GTDB taxonomy): Bacteria > Bacillota > Clostridia > Oscillospirales > CAG-272 > UBA1740. Next base: position 17,706 of record JAFVQW010000035.1, on the reverse strand, counting down.
ATTGAACGGCTGAGAGCCTCTATGTCAAATCTGCGGCCGCCGCTGGCGCAATTGTCGATCACGAGGTCGCGGTGGTCTTCAAGAAGCTTGTCCCACAGGCGGTACAGTCCCATAATGTGCTTGATTTCGGTAATGCCCCTGCGTCCGGTGGTGTCATTTTCCGAAAAATACTGCGTTGAGGAGGGCTCTGTTATGTTATAATCCTGACGGAATACCTTTAGATGAAGCTTCCTCACCAATCCGTCGACCAGGTCGAAGGCGTATTGCCACGCCTCCTCTTTACCGAGGTTGAGAACGAGGTTATTCTTTTCTCCCTCCACTCTCAAAAACCAATCGGGATGCTCGACGGTTATCGGCGTGCCCTCTACCGCACGCTCTAACTCTACCCACAGAAGGAAGCCCAAGCCCTCCTCCTTGATCACCTCGGCAACGTCCTTCATCTCGTTGGGGTGAAGGACCGTGTTCGCTCTCCAGTCTCCCGTGTTACGACCCCATTCGGTACCGTGGGTATCCTTACCTATGATTGTTCCGTACCATCCCGCATCAACCCATACGGTATCTATCGGGATTTTGTGCTTTTTCAGGTTTCGCACTCGCTTTATCATTTCCTCGCTCGGCACGGAGCCCCAAATCATTGACGCCGTCACGTTATCGGGCTTGTGGGGATATTTTTCCGTGTGTGAAAAATGCGTTTTGAGGAGCCGCTTGAATTTGTTTTTGGCGTTGCTTCCGTGATACTCCATCAAAAGAATGGAGGCGGTGCGAAGCTTTTCCCCGGGAATCAGGTAAAATTCGGCATTTCTGAGTCCGGCGGCGATAATAAGCTCGTCATCATTTCTGACCGCATCAAGCTGCCAGTCACCCGTCCAACCGATTGCGAGCATAATGCCGTCCTCTTTAGTGTGAAAATCAAAGAAGGGCATTAACCTGTCGCTCGAGCGTCCGCCGACGTTTTCATAATGCTTCGGGGTGCTTTCGTCAAAGAAATACTCTGTGAATAACCCGAACTCCTCTGAGGATATCTGCTCGCTTCTTCGATAATAGTCCTGATAGACCATACCGTTCATACAGGTGACGGCGGGGATGTTGGCGCTCGCCCTATATCCGTCCCTCTTTTTTTCTGCATTAATACAGGGATAGCTTATATCGCAGTCCTTGATCTCGCTGAACAAGAGACTGTTTTCTTTACCCGTGTTTTCAAAATAAAGAACCCAGCTCAAAGCATTAAATTCCGCAAAATCTCTAATAACGGCAGTTACCTGAACGCCGTTGCCGAGCTTACAAACGAGCCTGTCGTCCTCCTTGTCAAAATCCTTTTTGCGATAAATCCTTCCACCGTATTTAAAGCTAAAATCCATAAAAACCTCCAAAAAAACGTGCGCCTTATTATATCTTGATACATTTACGCGGGATGTGGTATCAAACGTTCTGTTTGATGAGGCTATTATACAACAACTTTAACATTTTGTAAATACGCTTTGAGTTTTTTTGCATTTTTTTTGTAAAATGATACGGCCTTCTGCTAAAAGGCGGTAGGCGAATGACAAGCGGCAAAAAGACGGATAAGGTACAAGAATGAAAGTAAATCGAAATTTTAAAAAAGTTGTTGACTTTTTACACGAAAAATTCTATAATGAGGGCAGAGAGCACACTCACCTCAGCAGATGGGGCAAAAGTATATTCGCCTGGAGGGACCGATGTTTTATTTACATATATTCGTAATGGGTAAGGAGAAGAGAATCGGTAAAATCTCTATCGATAAGGGTCCTATTATTAAGGTTGACGAGGGTGAATACTTCCACCTTGTTCCCGGAAAGAAGCACACCCTTAACATATACCGCAAGAATAAGAACGGACGGCTGTACGTTGCCTGGAACGTAGAGCTCGACGGCAGAGATAATTATAAGTGCGGCGTGGATATTCCGCCGTGCGACAATGACCCGAAGCATGATCTCGAGGCGCGCTTCTCATACGAGCTTGATTGCCGCTACCGCAAAAAAGAGATGGTAGATTGGGAGACCTCTGCCTACGGTAACAGTAAAAACCCCAATTTTGAGAAAGCATTAGCTGAGGATCACATAGAATTTAGCAAAAGAGCGCGAGCCAACGATCAAACCATTAGCCGCTGGGTCAATATAAAAAAGACAGGCAAATTTATCCCCTTCAGAAAGCCGCGATTAAAATTCTTAAAGCCTCTCGGATTTATATTGCTCATACCCGCCATTCTCTTTATGCCCGAGCAGTTTTTCCCGGTCGGACCCGCATTTCTTGTCGGGGCAATCGCCGCCTTCGTTATTCATTTTCTTTTGAATTTCAATATCTTAGACAGGCTTGAATACTATAAAGAGAAGCAAAAAATGCTTGATGAAATGAGTACGTTTGCATAAATTTTAAGGAGGAATAAAAAATGACCGTTTATTGCGCTAACTGTATCTATCTTTTCAAAAGAGGCGGCGTTTGGTACTGCGGATGCACCACCAGCGGCCTTTATGACAAGGCAGTAGACCCCAACTGGGGCAAATGCTGCGACTATCATAAATCGAGATAAGTTTACATAAAAAAGACCAAAACAAAAAGCTCGGGAATTTCCCGAGCTTTTTGTATTCACAGTTAAAGAAGCTGTAAGTCTTTAGGTGCGCGGTTTTGCCGCCCTTACTTCCTCGTAGAAGACTGCGCGGGAGGCCTCCATATAGGGCGCTACCCAGAGCGTGCCGACACCGAGGCAGAGTGCACCGAGAAGCATCCAGCCTATGAAAGAGAGGTCAAGCAAAAAGAGCTTCATTTTGTATCCGTTCATAAGACGGCGGCTCTCGGTGATAGCCTCTGTGGGAGAGAGCTCGGGGTTGTCGAGCTTTACGTAATAGGTGAGGGCATAGGAATAGCTCTTAACTATACCCGGGATGACGAAGAGCATCGACCAGAGCATAATAAAAATGTTGTAGAGAAGTCCCGTGATAAGAGCACCGCCAATGTCTGCCTTGGCTCCGTCAACGGCGGCGCCGAGGTCGGTTGCCTCAACGCTTCCGCGCACTCTGCCGATAAAGTATGCCGACGATGCGCACATAAGTATACCGTATATGATGAACGCACCTACTGCCGTTGCCGCGAGGGCTGCCGATATTGCAGAGAGAATCAAGAGAAGCAGAAGGGGATAGAGCCACTCGTTTTTGAATATACCGCCGCCGAGAAGTGCTCTCGCACGGCTTCTTATTTCTGCATTTGAAATCATAGTAAAATCTCCTTACTTGTATTGTTATTACAAATATATTATACATCAACTTCGCCATGCTTGTCAATTGCAAATGCCTTCTTTTGACCGAAAAGAGGGAAATCTTGACAAAAGACGTAAGATGTGTTAAATTATAAAAAAAGGAGGCTTGAACTTTATGGCAGAGCTTTTCATAAAAATCAGTGAATGGGATTATACCGCAACCCCGCCGAGCGCGTACGGCACCTTCCACCTTTTGTTTACCGTCCTCGGCTTTTTGTTCTGTGCCTTAGCAGCACTCGGATTGCGGAAAATCGGGGAGAGGGGGAGCAATGCGATATTGCTTGCCGTTGGAATTTTTCTTGCTGTTACCGAAATATATAAGCAGCTGTTCTACTACTATGCTATGGATAGCTACGCGCATTACCATTGGTGGATTTTCCCGTTTCAGCTTTGTAGCATTCCAATGTATCTTTGTCTTATTATTCCTTTTCTTCGCGAGGGGCGGGTTAAGGGGGCTATGTACAATTTCCTTGCCTCATACAACCTTCTCGGAGGCTTTATCGCCTTCTTTGAGCCCTCGGGTCTCATACATTCTCACTGGACGCTGACGCTGCATGCCTTTGTTTGGCATATGCTCATCGTTTTCGTCGGTGTGTTCGTAGGCATCTCGGGCAGGGCAAATCTTCGCGGACGTGGCTTTTTACATAACGCCGTCTTTTTTGTGGGACTCGCGGCAGTCGCATTTGCGATAAACCTGTCGCTTCGCGGGGTGTCCGCGGGTAGCGTAAATATGTTTTACGTGGGCCCCTCAAACTCGCCTCTTATAGTATTTAATACAATTTGCGAGAAGCTCGGCTGGTACGTAAACACTCCGCTTTATCTGCTTGCACTTACCGCCGGCGCCTTCCTTATTTCACTTCCGTTCCGATTTGTCCGTAATAGCGGATATTTAAGAAAAATTTAGCGAAGAAGGGAAAATGTATATTTCAAAACCTTATGAGTTTATCAAGGCATAATTGTGAAAAACAATTAAAGTACATTAAATAATATTAAAAAAGCAGATTTTTCTCGTAGAAAATGATAGAATAAGGGCTGTAAAAATATTTTAAAGGTGATGACTATGATAATTAAAATGTTTAACGGCTGGTATTTCTTCTGGGTGCTTTTACTCGCGGGACTTATCGTAGGCCTTTACTTCTTACTCCGTAACAGGTCGCAGATGACGCAGAAAATAGTTCTGTTCTCGCTTCTTGCCTTCGGATTTCTTCTTCACTTTTTGAAGGTTTATATCCCGCCGTATTCTGTCGACGAGGCGAGAATGCTTCGCGATGCATGGTTTGTCAATATCTGCGGTGCGAATATCGCGCTGTTTCCGTTCTTTTTCTTCTCGAAGAACAAGCGCATATGGGATTATATGTTCTTTATCGGCGTTATCTCGGGCCTTATCGCGATATTTTATCCCCAGGAGCCGCTCGCAAAGACTAACCAGCTCGGCGAGATGCTCGACATAATACGCTTCTATTATCACCACTGGATGCTTCTTGCGGTGCCGCTCCTCTCGGTGCTCTTCGGGCATCACAAGCTTTCCTACAGGCGCGTATTCGGTGCGCCTACGGGGCTTCTTCTGCTTATGCTATTCATAATGCTTAATCAGATATTCCAGTCCGAGATAGGCTTCATTCCGCTTCGCGATGCAGGTGAATTCTTCGACATAGGATATAAGAATACCTCTTACATATGGGGCCCCGGCGAGAACGATGCGATAGGCGGCTTCCTTGCGCTATTCTGTCCTAAATTCTTTAGGACAGTACCCGTAGGGCAGTACGTCGGTATGGAGAAATATTGGCCGTGGTTCTGGCTTATAACACCGGTTTATATCATCGTTCCCGTGCTGTGCTTCTTGATTGCTCTTATCTTCGACCACCGCTCATTCGTCACCGACGTTCGCCGTCTCGTGGCGTATCTTAAGGTGCGCTTTGCCGCGCTTAAAAAGGCAAAATAAAGAAAACTGATAAAAAAATCGGGCAGAAGCTTGTTTTCTGCCCGATTTTTGTCTTTGAAATCAAACGCCCGAGTAAGCCGCGAAGCCACAGTCAATGGGAAGAACCACGCCCGTGATTGCCGATGCCGACTTATCGTCGCAAAGGAAGAGCGTGCCGCCAAGGAGCTCCGAGGCATCGACGAATCTTCCCATCGGGGTACCGGCGAGGATCTTCGCACTTCTTGCTGTGGGGGTGCCGTCCTCGTTAAAGAGAAGCTTGTAATTCTGTGCCGAGACGAGGAAGCCGGGAGCAATAGCGTTGCAACGGATTCCCGTGCCCGCAAAGTGTGTTGCAAGCCACTGGGTGAAATTGGATATACCTGCCTTAGCCGCAGAGTATGCGGGAATCTTCGTAAGAGGCGTATAAGCATTCATAGAGGATACGTTCAAAATACAGCCCGCCTTCTTCTCGACCATATCCTTAGCAAAGGCCTGTGTCGGGAGCAGGGTACCCTGAAAATTAAGCTTGAATACGAAATCAACTCCGTCGGGTACAAGGTCAAAGAAGGATTTGCCCCCCTCCTTCGCCTCGTGCTGATATTCGTTATCGGTGGTGGCTCTCGGATTGTTTCCGCCCGCACCGTTTACGAGAATGTCGCACGCGCCGAGGTCGCGAAGCACCGCCTCGTGCACCTCCTTAAGATTCTCGGGGTCGAGCACGTTCGCCTTGTAGCCCTCGCAGATAAATCCCTGGGACTTAAGCTCGTCGGCTAGCGCCTTTACCGCCTCTTCATTGAGGTCAAGGGCAGCAACCTTAGCACCCGACTGCGCAAACGCTCTTGCCATAGCCCCGCAAATAAGACCACCCGCACCCGTAACGACAACCACCTTGCCGCTGTAATCCACGTTGATAGGAAGCTTTATCATACCGTAATCTCCTTACTTTTTATCAAATTTTTCAAGGCTGTCCCAAACGCCGAGCATATACATAATGCCGAGCGCACGGTCGTAAAGTCCGTAGCCCGGGCGAACGGTTCCGGGCCCCTCGTCCCAGAGGTGTCGGCCGTGGTCGGGACGGATATAGCCCTTAAAGCCCGAGTCGTGATATGCCCTCAGTATATCAAGAATTCCCGTATCTCCGTCGCAGTCGCGGTGAGACGCCTCGGAGAAATCGCCGTTATCAAAATGCTTTACGTTTCTGATATGCGCAAAGGCAATTCTGTCGCAGTGCTTGCGCACGATATCGGCTACGTTGTTGTTCGGGTCGGCGTTAAGACTTCCCGAGCAGAGCGTGAGGCAGTTGTACTCGTCGTCGACCATATTTAAGAAGCGGTCGATGCTCGCCTCGTTTACAAGAAGCCTCGGCAGGCCGAATATATCCCACGGCGGATCGTCCATGTGTATCGCCATTTTGATATCGCACTCGCGGCAGGTAGGCATTATCGCCTCGAGGAAATACTTGAGGTTAGCCCAAAGCCTCTCGTGGTCGACGCCCTCGTAAGCGCGGAAAAGCTCGTCAAGCTTTGCCATTCTCTCGGGCTCCCAGCCGGGGAAGGACATATTGTACTTCTCGGTGAAGTCGAGAATGTACTTTGCCATCGCATTATAGTCGTCTTGAATCATATTCTTTTCATAGAACAGTGCGGTTGAGCCGTCGCCTACGGGATGGAAAAGATTTGACCTCGTCCAGTCGAAGATAGGCATAAAGTTGTAGCAAATTACCTTTACGCCGAACTCTGCGAGATTTTTTATCGTGGTTTTATAGTTCTCAATGTACTTGTCGCGGGTGGAGAGACCTATTTTTATGTCGTCGTGCACGTTAACCGACTCTACGACGTCCATATTGAAGCCGTACTCGTCAAGCTGGCGCTTAACCTCGGCTATCTCCTCCTTTTCCCAGACCTCTCCGGGCATCTTATGGTGGAGCGCCCAAACGATACCGTCAACGCCGGGTATTTGCTTTATATCAGAGAGCTTGATACGGTCGTTCCCCTCGCCGTACCAACGAAACGTCATTTTCATAGCAGTTCTCCTTTTGGTTGATTTGTGTATAACCGTACGATGTTATTTTACCACATTTTTTAGCACATTTCAACAATAATAAAAAAATATTTTTCCGCGCGTGCGTAAAAAGTATTGCAAAAATTGCTCTTCCGTGATAGAATGTATATGTAGTATTATGCTTATTTTCGGGAAAGGGGGATTAACCGTGCGCGAATACAGTATTGATAACGACGGATTTTTTTATTCATATGGGCACGGCACGCTTTCGGCCGAGTATTTCGGCGTTGGCAAATGCTATCCCCACTACGAGCTTTTGTATTTTACCGACGGCGAGGGCGAGATAATTGTCGCGGGCGACCATTACGGGCTTCGCGCGGGCGACGTTCTTCTTGTTCGTATGGGAGAGCACCGCGTTTGTAACCCCGCGCGGGATAACGGGCTCCACTGCTATACCGTGCGCTTTTCCGCATCGGCTCTCTCGCCGGATATTCTCCGCGTTCTCGAGGGACTTTTTCCCGAAGGCCGCGTGGCGAGGCAGTATAGCGCACGCGCTCTCTCGGGAGAGGCGGTCTCGGCGCTCTCGCGCCTCGGGACGGCTAAGCGGCTTCCGTACGCCGAGCGCTCTCTTTACGTTCGCGCAGTGCTCTCGGAGCTCGCCGTTCTGCTCTCGCTCTGCCAGGGGGTTAACAACGAGCTCGATACCGTACCTCTCGGTGTCAGAGTTTTGCGCTATATAGACGATAATATATACAGTGACCTTTCGCTCGATACGCTCGCCCGCGTCTTTTTCGTAAGCAAGCATTATCTTTGCCGTGCCTTCAAGGAAAACAACGGTATTTCGGTGCACAGCTATCTTACGCAGAGGCGGGTTATGCACGCGAGAGAGCTTATAAAGGGCGGTGAGAGCGCCGCCTCGGCTGCCTATAAGGTGGGCTTTGGCGACTATTCCGCCTTTTACAGAGCATACGTAAAGATAAACGGCGTGTCACCTACCGCCGAGAATCGAGGTGAAGCATGAGTTACGAGCATCTCGATAGGATAAATTCGCCGAGCGACCTCCGTGCACTCCCCGAGGAGAATATAACCGCCCTAATAGACGAGGTGCGCGCCTTTCTCATTGACAGGGTTGGCGAGAGCGGGGGGCACCTGGCCTCAAATCTCGGGGCGGTTGAGCTCTCGGTCGCAATACACAGAATTTTTGATTCCCCGACCGACCATATTATATTTGACGTCGGTCATCAGGCATACGTGCATAAGCTGCTCACGGGAAGAAGGGAGCACTTCGACACCCTTCGTACACCCGGCGGGCTCTCGGGCTTTACCTCCATGCGAGAGAGCGAGCACGATGCCTTCGGCGCGGGGCATAGCTCGACCTCGGTATCGGCCGCACTCGGCTATGCCGAGAGCGACAGGCTTCTCGGCCGTGATTCATACACCGTATGCGTTATAGGCGACGGAGCCTATACGGGCGGAATGGTTCACGAGGCAATTAATAACTGTAAGCCCGAGCACAAGCTCATAATTATACTCAATGAGAATGGTATGTCTATCTCGAAGAACCGCGGCGCCTTTGCACGCTATCTTTCGGGCGTTCGTACCTCTCGCGGATACCGCGGCTTCAAGCAGCGGACAATTCGCTTTCTCTCGGCGACACCTCTCGGTAAGCCGATAGCGGCATTTTTGTCCTTTGTTAAGAATTCTCTTAAAAGGCTTCTTTTCCGTCCTAACTATTTCGAGGAGCTCGGTATGTATTATATCGGCCCCGTTGACGGCAACGATTACAAGAAAACCGCCCGCGCTCTTATGCTGGCGAAGGAAAACGGTGCCTGCACGATAGTACACCTGAAGACGAAGAAGGGCAAGGGGCACGCCGAGGCGGAAAGCGCGCCTGAGGCCTTTCATAGCGTGGGCTCGGAGGGGAAGCGGGAGAGCTTCCACTCGGTGATGACCGAGACGCTCATATCCGAGGCGGAGAGAAATAAAAAAATAGTTGCGGTAACCGCCGCTATGGGTGTCGGAACGGGGCTCGAGGCCTTCGGCGAGCGTTATCCCGAGCGTTACTTTGACGTCGGAATTGCCGAGGAGCATGCGCTCACCTTTTCCGCGGGGCTCGCCGCTGGCGGACTTGTTCCCGCCGTTGCGATTTATTCGACCTTCCTTCAGCGTGCGTACGACAGTATTGTTCACGACGTAGCGCTTCAGAACCTTCCCGTGCGCATATTCGTTGACAGGGCGGGCCTTGCCGTGCGTGACGGTGCTACCCACCACGGTATATTCGACGTGTCCTTCCTCGGTCATATCCCGGGGATTGAGATATTCTCGCCCGCCACCTACTCGGCGCTTCGCGCCTCGGTAAAATACGCGCTTTGCTCCGCGGGGCCCGTCGCCGTGCGCTATCCGAACGCGCAGGAGTCGGCCTCGGTATGCGAGAGGCTTAACACCCCGACGGGCGGCGAGCTCTCGCCGCGTTCGGATTTTGATATTAATAATCCCCCAAAATGCGTTTTCGTAACCTACGGCACTATTGCCGAGCGCGTGCTTCTTGCAGAGGATGAGCTGCGGGAGGGTGGCTGCTCAGTCGGGACGTTGCTTTTGCTTCGTATTCGACCCGTGGCAGAGGCGGCGCGGATTATCGCAGACCTCATACGCCGCGGCTCCCGCGTGGTTTTCGTCGAGGAGGGAATAAGGAACGGCGGTGCGGCTATGCTCACCGAGCACGCTCTCCTTTCTCTCGGCGTGCCGCTCTCGCGCGGCGAATACAGAATAGCCGCGATAGACGACAGCTTCGCACAGCCGAGCGAGCCGTGCGATATATACGACTTCGTAGGTCTTTCAAAGGAAAAATTGAAACGGTATTTTTTAGATGAACACAACTGATTTTGAGGTGCGCGAGCTCGTCGATGAGGCATCACGGCTTATCAGAGACGGCTCACTTATGGCGCACGTTATAACCTTCGGCTGTCAGCAAAACGAGGCTGACAGCGAGCGAATACGCGGTATGCTCGTTGCTCTCGGATATTCCATAACCGATAAGCCCGAGGATGCCTCGCTCATAATCGTCAATACCTGCGCCGTGCGCGAGCACGCCGAGACTAAGGCTCTGTCCCTGCTCGGCAGACTTAAGGAGCACGCGAAAAAAAGAGAGAGGTATTGTATAGGTCTTGTGGGCTGTGCCGCGGCAGAGCCCCACGTGGCCAAAATGATAAAATCCAATTTTAAATACGTCAGCTTTACACTCGAGCCCGCTATGCTCTCTATGCTCCCCGAGCTTGTCGCGAGGTATCTCGTTCGCGGTGAGCGAAGCTTCATAGTGGGGCAGGACGACGGGCGAATTCCCGAGGGCCTTCCTGCTATTAGGCAGTCGAAGCACAAGGCCTGGGTCTCGGTAATGTACGGCTGTAACAATTTTTGCTCCTACTGCATCGTTCCTTATACGAGGGGGCGCGAGCGCAGTCGCAGGAGCGAGGACGTAATAAACGAATGCCGCGAGCTTATCGACTCGGGCGTTCGCGAGATTACGCTTCTCGGACAGAACGTCAACTCCTACCGCTCGGATATGGATTTTGCCACGCTTCTTGAGAGAATAGCCTTGCTTGAGGGCGACTTTATAATTCGATTTATGACAAGTCATCCGAAGGATGCCTCGTCAGAGCTTATTCGGGTTATGGCGAAGCATCGCGGTAAGATTGCGCCCTATTTCCACCTACCGCTTCAGTCGGGCAGTGATAGTATTCTCGCGGCTATGAACCGCACCTATAACAGAGAGCGCTATCTGTCTCTTGTGGACGAGCTTCGTCGGAATATTCCGGGTATTGCAATTACCTCGGATATTATCGTCGGTTTCCCGGGAGAGAGTGAGGAGGATTTCCTCGATACGCTCGATATGCTCCGTCGCGTTCGCTTTGATGCGGTTTACGCCTTCATTTATTCGAAGCGCCGCGGCACCCCTGCCGCCGAGATGGAAAATCAGGTGCCGGAAAACGTAAAGCACGAGAGAATAAACAAGCTCCTTAAAATTCAGGAAGAGATATCCGAGGAGCAAAACGCGGCGTATTTAGGCCGCACCGTTCGCGTTCTTGTCGAAAAAGAGATAAATAAAAGAGGGCAGAAAATGCTCTCGGGCAGAAGTGACACGAACAAGCCCGTGCATATCACGGGCGCAAAATACGATATAGGCGAGTTCGCCTACGTTAAAATAACCGAGGTCGGCGCGTTTGACCTTTACGCCGAGCCCGCGGGTAATAATGAAATTTAAGAAAAGAGGATATAAAAAATGGACAGAATTACAGAGCTTGCACACGCACTTGGCGAGGAAATAGCGAGAAGTGCGGAAATTAAGAACCTTGAGAGCACCAAGGCCGCCTTCGATGCCGATGCTAATCTTCAGGCGAAGATGAGCGAGTATGAGACCGAGAGAAGACTTCTCGGCGAGGAGTTCTCGAAGAATGCGGGCGAGGCAGACGAGCGCGCTATTGCCGATTTGCGCGCGAGAATAGAGGAGCTTACGCGTGAGATTACGGCAGACCCCGTTTATGCCGCCTTCGCCGCGGCCCAGACGGCTATGAATAACCTTATGGCAAACGTCAATGCCGAAATTAAGTTCTGTATAACGGGTGAGCGCCCCACCGACTGCACTCACGACTGCTCTACCTGCTCGGGCTGTCACTGATTACGGCCCAACAATCATTTGGAGGTGAACAATGGCTGTTGTCATTGAGAAAAGAAGCGAGATAACCACCGTTACGCCGATGATGCGTCAGTATCTTGACGTCAAGGAGCAATACGAGGACTTTATTCTCCTTTACCGCCTTGGCGACTTCTACGAGTGCTTCTTTGACGATGCGGTTATCGCCTCGCGCGAGCTCGAGCTTACCCTGACGAGCAGAGACTGTGGCGAGGGGCGCCGTGCCGCTATGTGCGGCGTGCCCTTTCACAAGGCTGACGTCTACGTCGGCAGGCTCGTAGAGCGCGGATATAAGGTCGCTATATGCGAGCAAATCGGTGACCCGAAGGCCGCCGTCGGTCTCGTTAAGCGCGAGGTCGTTCGCGTGGTAACGCCGGGTACGGTTACCGATGCGGGACTTCTCACCGAGGGAAAGAATAACTATCTCGCCGCGGTTTGCTACGGCAAGACGCAGGCGGCGGTTTGCTTTGCCGATATATCGACGGGCGAGCTCTCGGGAACCTACCTTTCGGGAGAGGGCTATGATATCCGTCTTCAGTCCGAGCTCGCCGCATATGCGCCCGCGGAGATTATACTTAACATCTCGGCCGCCGATGCCGCGCCGCTCGTGCAGTTCGTGGGCGAGCGCTTCCGTACGCTTATAAACGACAGCGTTAAGCGCCTCTTCTCATACGAGGCGGCGAGGGAGAGGACCGTACGCGTTCTCGGCGACGGAGCAGAGAAGCTTACCGAGCCGGAGCTTACCATGGCGGCGGGTGCGCTTCTTCAGTACATTAAGGAAACGCAGTGCTCCGACGTAACCTTTGCAAACCAGATTAATATTTATTCCTCGGGACAGTATCTCGAGCTTGATGCCAACACCAGGCGCAATCTCGAGCTTACCGAAACTATGCGCACCAAGGAGAAGCGCGGCTCGCTTCTTTGGGTGCTTGACAAGACCGAGACGGCTATGGGCGCCCGTATGCTTCGCTCCTTCTTGCTGAAGCCGCTTCTCAATCCCGTTGAGATTGGAAAACGGCAGAGTGCCGTCGGCGCGCTTGTTAAGGATATGCGGGCAAGAGAGGACCTCGGCGAGCTCCTTTCGATAATGCTCGATATTGAGCGCCTCACGGCGAAGGCGGTCTACGGAACGGCGAATGCTAAGGATTTACAGGCTATAGGCATAAGCCTTCAGCCTCTCGGCGCTATCCGTAATATTGCGCTCGAATTAAAATCGAGCTATATCACCGACAGCTTCTCGGGGCTTGATACGCTTACCGATATTGCCGAGCTTCTCGCCGCCGCCATATCCGACAATCCCCCGCACACCGTCAGAGAGGGCGGTATGATACGAGACGGCTTCAACAGCGAGGTCGATTATTACCGCTCTATTAAGGATAACGGCGAGTCGATAATGAGGTCGATTGAGGAGCGCGAGCGCGAGGCTACGGGAATTAAGACACTCAAGGTCGATTACAACAAGGTCTTCGGATACTATATAGAGGTCACGAAGTCTCAGGTCGGAGAGGTACCCGACAGATACATAAGAAAGCAGACCCTCACGGGCTGTGAGAGATACATTACTCAAGAGCTTAAGGAGATGGAGAGCACTATCTTCGGTGCCGACGAGAAGCTCGCTACGCTGGAATTTCAGATATTCTCGTCGATTCGCGCGGCGGTTACCGATGCCGCTGACAGAATACGCCGCACGGCGGCGCGAATTGCCGAGCTCGACGTCTACCGCTCCTTTGCCGTGGTCGCATCTAAGAACGGCTACGTTTGCCCCGAGGTTACGCTCTCTGAGGAGCTCGTGATTCGCGACGGCAGACACCCCGTAGTTGAGAAGTTCGTTAAGGACAGCTACTTCGTTCCGAACGATACGCTCCTTGATACCTCGGCAAACCGTATGATGATAATTACGGGTCCCAATATGGCGGGTAAGTCTACCTATATGCGACAGGTTGCCATTATAACCATTATGGCGCAGATAGGCTCCTTCGTGCCCGCGAGAGAGGCGTGCATAGGAATTGTGGACAAGGTGTTCACGCGCGTTGGCGCATCGGACGACCTTGCGAGCGGTCAGTCGACCTTTATGCTCGAGATGAGCGAGGTGGCATACATTCTCAAAAATGCAACCCGCCGCTCTCTTATTATTTACGATGAGGTCGGCCGCGGAACGAGCACCTACGACGGTATGTCGATTGCTCGCGCCGTAGTTGAGTACACCTCGTCGGCTAAAATCGGGGCGAAGGCTCTCTTTGCCACTCATTATCACGAGCTTACCGATATGGAGGGCGAGCGAGAGGGAATAGTCAATTACAATATCGCGGCGAAGAAGCGCGGAGAGGGAATTACCTTCTTGCGTAAGATTGTGCGCGGCGGCACCGACGACTCCTACGGTATCGAGGTTGCGAAGCTCGCGGGAGTGCCGAACGAGGTTGTAAAGCGTGCAAGGGAAATTTTGCATAGCATCGAGAGCGGCACGGCGCTCAGCCGTCCTACTCCCAAGACCGAGAGGGAGCCCGACCTATTCTCTGCGATTACCGTCGGCCGTGATAGCGAGGCGGCGGACAGAATACGCGCTACCGATATAAATACCATTACGCCTATCGAGGCGATGAATTTGCTGTTTGAATTGAAGCGCCTGCTTGACGAGGGCAGATAGCCTAAGATTATAAGGAGCCTTATGGGAAGGATTAACGTATTAAGCTTTGAAATAGCTAACCTCATAGCGGCGGGCGAGGTGGTAGAGAGACCCTCCTCGGTGCTGAAGGAGCTTATAGAAAATTCAATAGATGCGGGTGCTACGAGCATCGTCGCCGAGATTAAGCGAGGCGGAGTTTCCCTAATTCGCGTTACGGATAACGGTGTCGGAATAGATAAGGAGGACCTGCCCGTAGCAATCAAGAGACACGCGACGAGCAAGATAAGCTCGCGCGAGGACCTCGACGGCATTGCTACACTTGGCTTTAGGGGCGAGGCTCTTGCCGCTATTGCCTCGGTTTCCAAGCTGACCATTATCACCAAGACTGCCGCGGCAGATACCGCTTCTATGCTCGTCTCCGAGGCGGGTGTCGTTACCGACGTCTCCGAGGTTGGGGCCGCCGACGGTACTACCGTGGTCGTTACCGACCTGTTTTATAACGTGCCCGCACGCCGTAAGTTTTTGAAGAAGGATGCTACCGAGGCTATGAGCGTTACGGCGCTCGTGGAGAAGGTCGCGCTCTCCAGGCCCGACATTTCAATTCAGCTCTTGATTGACGGCGAGGAGCGCTTCAAGACTCCGGGTGACGGAAATATAGAAAACACCGTTTACGCCGTTTTCGGCAGGGATTTTGCAAAGAAGATGATATCTGTTTCGGGTAAGGCGGGCGCTATACGCGTTCACGGCCTTATCGGCAGGAGTGATAACGTCAAGAAGAACCGAAATTATATGAACGCCTTTATCAACGGCAGATACGTGAAGAGCCAGACGGTGAACGTAGCGGTTGAAAAGGCCTACACCTCGTATATCGCACCCGAGGCGTTCCCCGTGTGCGTGCTATTTATCGAGATGGGTCACGGCTACGTTGACGTGAACGTGCACCCTGCGAAGCTCGAGGTCAAGTTCTCCGATGAGCGCGCGGTATTCGAGGCGGTGTACTACACCGTGAGAAATGCGCTTACAGAGCATGAATACCGTCCCGAGATGGAGCTTTCAAGACAGAAGCCGACACCGAATTATCTCGGCGCGTTTATGCCGATAGGCGAGACTAAAAGAGCAGAGCAGATAAAAATTGAGTCGGCTCCCACGCAAAGACCCGAGCCCACGGCTCGCCCACGCGAGAGTGCTCCTAAGGACGAAATCCTGACCGTTGCGAGCGGAGCGGGGAGCATTAATTCCCGGCGCGACAGGTCGGGTTCACCCGCACCTCACCTTACCCCGCGTGATAGCAGAGAGCTTCTCGAAAGGTATGCAGATAGTGTGCGCATCAGCGCATCGGACGCGGTAAAAGAGGAAGAAAAGGAAGCGCCGAGCACCCCGTCCTATCGATATATCGGCGAGGCGTTCGACTGCTACGTAATTATTGAATACGAGGGTGCGCTTCTTGTTATAGACAAGCACGCCGCACACGAAAGAGTGATATTTGAGCAGTTAAAGTCGAGCAGAAATGCCGATGGACGTATCGGCTCGCAAACGCTTATGCTTCCTATAACCCCCGCGCTTACTCCCGACGAGTATGCCTCGGCCGTCGAATACCGCGACGAGCTTTTATCTGTCGGCTTCGATTTTACGGCAGAGGGCGGCGTGTGTGATATTACCGCGATACCCGATGCAATCAGCATTGCCGATGCCGAGGGGCTATTCGTTTCAATGACCGACGAGCTCGCCCTCGGTACGGGAAACCCCGCTAACACCGAGGCACAGCGCAGGGAAAAGGCGCTTTACCAAATCGCCTGCAAGGCGGCGATTAAGGGCGGAAGAGTATACGACAGGAGCATTATCGACTGGCTGATTACACGACTGCTTTCGCTCCCCGATATAACCGTTTGTCCTCACGGCAGACCTGTGGCCTTCAGGCTGACGAAGTCCGAGCTTGACAGACAGTTCGAGCGACTCAAATAACATATTGAAAGAAAAGATAAAATGGGAAAATTTACACTTCTAAAGAAAGAGGGCAGAGCTCGCCGCGGAAGATTTGAGACGGTTCACGGCACTGTGGAAACCCCCGTGTTTATGAACGTCGGAACGAGCGGCGCAATCAAGGGCGGTATATCCACCGCCGATCTTATCGACGTCGGGTGTCAGGTCGAGCTTTCCAACACCTATCATCTTCACATTCGCCCGGGAGACGAGCTTATTCGCAAGATGGGCGGACTTCATAAATTCTTTAATTGGGAGCGCCCCGTGCTCACCGATTCGGGCGGGTTCCAGGTCTTCTCGCTAGCGAAGCTGCGTAAAATCAGCGAGGAGGGCGTTGCCTTTAACTCGCATTTTGACGGAAAGCGTATTTTCATGGGTCCCGAGGAATCGATGAGAATTCAGTCAAACCTCGGCTCTACAATTGCTATGGCCTTCGACGAGTGCGTGGAAAACCCATCGCCCTACAAGTACGTGAAGGCATCCGAGGAGCGCACCGTCAGATGGCTTAAGAGATGCCGAGCAGAGCTCGACGGGCTTAATTCGCTCCCTACTGCGGTTAACCCAAATCAGATGCTATTCGGCATTAATCAGGGTGGCACCTACGACGACCTGCGTATTAAGAATATGGAGGCGATTAAGGAGGTAGAGTGTGACGGATACGCTATCGGCGGACTCGCCGTCGGCGAGGAGGCCGAGGTTATGTATCACGTAATCGACGTGGTCGAGCCGCATATGCCGACTGATAAGCCGAGATACCTTATGGGCGTCGGAACACCGCAGAATATAGTTGAGGCGGTTTATCGCGGCGTTGATTTCTTCGACTGCGTAATGCCGAGCAGAAACGCCCGCCACGGTAACCTCTTTACCTGGGAGGGGAAGATGAATCTTCTCAACGAGAAGTACATTGACGACGGCCGCCCCATTGCGCCCGAGTGCTCCTGTCCTGCCTGCAGCCGCTATTCGAGAAGCTATATCAGACATCTGTTCAAGGCGAAGGAGGCGCTCGGTATGCGCCTTGCCGTGCTTCATAACCTCTATTTCTACAACGACCTTATGCAGAAAATCAGAGATGCCCTTGATGCGGGCAGATATGAGGAATTCTACCGCGAATATAAGGACAAGCTTGCGATGCGCCGAGAGGACTAAGGGGCTGTCTCATTAAAAATTCAATAAAATGAAAGCGAAATGCGAAATAATTAGGCAAGTATTTCAAGAAGTATTCT
>JAFVQW010000034.1 GCA_017504605.1 Clostridia bacterium | reverse complement strand
AAACGAGGGGTATTGTGAAAAATCACAGTACCTCTCTTAATATTATGTGTGTTTTGAGGAAATCAAGGTTGAAAACCTGCGGTTTTCCTCTTTTTATTCGTTTTTTATTCTATCGCCGTTTTCGCCCTCTCGGCGTACCCTTGTACGACTTCGGGACGAAGAACGACGATTTCTGCTCTAAATCCGTTCGCCCCGAGGTTCTGTCTCATCAAAAATTCACCGAATTTATGTCTCTCGCCTAATTATTTCGCATTTCGCTTTGATTTTATTGAATTTTTAATGAGACAGCCCCCTCTGCTTTTGAAAAACCTTTATTTGCGTATCATTCTGTAGAGATACTCCGCCGCGTTTGCGCGGGACACGGTGCCGACGGCGCTCTCGGTGCTTATCTCGGGGTCGAAGATGCCGAGCGTGCACATAGCGTAAACGCCGCCGCGAGCCCATACGGGAACCTCGTCAAGCTCGCCGAAAACGCTCTCTTCGCTCTCCTCCGAGAGGCCTAAGATTTTCGCCATAATGCTCGCCGCCTCGTAGCGCGTAATCGCGCGGTTAGGAGAGAAGGTGAGGCCGCCGTCAGAAAAGCTGCCGTCGATTATACCGAGCCTCGCCGCCGTCGCAACGTAGGAGACGAGAGGGGCGGGAATGTCAGCGTTATCGTCGAAGTAGCTGCCCCCGAGACTCGTGTCGGCGGCAAGGCCTGCGGCCTTCATCGCCATAGCCACAAACTCAGCACGGGTCACGCTCTCCTCGGGCATAAAGTAGGTTGCATCACCGAGCGTTCTGCCCGACATAACCCCGAGCGCGCTCATCGCTATCGCGGCGTTATACTCCTCTCTGTCGGTCATATCGGCGTAAACTAAACTTGACATTCTCTCGGTCGTTTTGACGCTTACCCTGACGGGCTCGGAGTAGTTGCCCCACTCGTCGCGTGCAACGTAGACGAATTTATCCTCTCCCGTATAGTCGCCGACGGGAGTGTACTTATATCTGCCCGCCGCCCTGTCGGTGAGTGTCAGTATACCGTTTTTGGGATAGCTGACTATGATATACTCGAGCGCATCGCCCTCGGGGTCGGTGGCGTAGAGCCTTCCGTGGAGGGTAACCTCGGACTGCGTAGATACCGAGAGCGAGGCGGCGTTCGTCTCGGGGGCCTCGGGGGCGTAATTGATTTTATCGGTGAACTTCATAATGCATTTATACACCGCACCGCCGCCGCACTCGTCAACCTTGAAGGAGAAGTCGGCCTCGGCGACCTCACTCGAGGCGGGAATAAATACGAGCGCCGCCACGTTCTTGCGCTTAATCGACTGTCCCTCGCGCACTCTGCACCCCGCGAGCATAAGCGTGCCCTCGTTTGATGCGGGGAGCTCGGTTATAGTCACGCGGTTGAAGCTCGTGATACAGAGCGCACTCTTAAAATCGGTGTCGGAGAAGCACAGCTTTTTGCCGAAGAGCCCCGCCTTTATCATAGTTACCTCGCTTGCCATCGCCTCGACACCCGTGCCGAAATAGGCGAGCGAGGATACGCCGAGTGCGGACAGAGAGAGCGCTAAAAGAAGAATAACGGTTATTACTTTTTTCATTTTTTCGTTTTGTCGGCACGGAGCTGCCGACAGTCGCCTCCTTTTGTTTGTATGAAAATATTGTATCCCGAGGCGAGGTCGTTATACGCTTATCGGTAAATTTTCTCTTTTCCCCCGCTAAATTTCGAATTAACAAAATTTCGATTGACATAGTGGGCAGACTAATGTATAATTTAAAGAGGATAAAAGGCGCTACGTGCGCGCGTGGAGTATATATGAAGCTACAAAAACGAGGAAAAATAATCATAGCCGTCTCGGTCACGCTCGCCGTGCTCGCGGCAATCGGTATATCTCTTTTCTTTATTTTGAGGGAGGACGAGCCGCCGACGAGGGAGACCTACGTTCACGGAGACCTTGAGTACGCCGTGCTCGATGACGGCACGCTTGAAATAGTAAAATATCTCGGAAACGACGTAAGCGTGCGGGTTGACACCGCCATAGACGGACGAAGCGTGTCCTCGATAGGAAAGGCGGCCTTCGCCTCAAATTCCTCCGTCGCGAGTGTAACCCTCGGCTCCTTTGTCAAGAGGATAGGCTCCCACGCCTTTAACGGCTGTACTACGCTTAACGAGATAGTTCTCGGCGAGGAGATAGAGACCGTCGGCGAATACGCCTTCTTCGGCTGCATCTCGCTCTCCGAGGTCGATATACCCGCATCCTGCACCTCGCTCGGCGAGGGCGCCTTCGGCGAGTGCGGTGCGCTTCGGCGCGTGAGCCTCCCCGAGGGAATTACGGCACTTGAGGCGGGAACCTTCTTCTACTGTGCACAGCTCTCGGGCCTCACGCTCGAGGGTGATATTACCGAGGTTGGCCGCAACTGCTTCCTTGGCTGTACCTCTCTTACCGAGCTCGATTTTCCTCATATAATCTCGGTTGGAGACTCTGCCTTCTTCGGCTGTACGGCTCTTCGGAGGATTTCCTTCGGTGAGCAGCTTTCCGACTTTGGCGAGCACGCACTTGCAAACTGCACGGCGCTCGGTGAGATTTCCCTTGACGAAGCGTGCAGCCGCTACACCGTCCTTGGCGGCGCTCTCGTGGACCTTGTCCGCGGCGAGCTTCTCGTCTTTCCCGCCGCCTCGGACCTAAGCGAGTATACGACCCCCGCGGGGGTTTTTGCGATTGCCGATTACGCCTTCGCCGATGCAAAGGGGCTTGTATCCGTTACGCTTCCCGAGGGGCTTTTGACAATAGGCAGCTCGGCCTTCAATAAGTGCTCCTCGCTCGAGCGTATAAGCACCGCCGAGGCCGCGGGAGACTTTAATATTCCCGCGAGCGTTACCGATATCGGCGGCCATGCCTTCGAGGGCACGCCCGCCTACGATGCACTTGACGACGAACTTACCGTCGTCGGTGACGGAATTCTGATAAAGTTCTCGCCTCGCCGCGCCGAGGGGGGCGGTTATGTAGAGACCGACGTGTCGAGAATAGTATATCGCGACGTCGAGACGACGGGCGGCGGCGTTATACCGAACGGCTTTTCCGGCCTCTCGGTCACCTTGCCCGACGGAATTAAGAAAATAGCCTCTGCCTTTAACGAGGCGCACTCGATTATCGAGCTTTATATCCCTAAGAGCGTGTCTTACGTCTCGGATTACGGCTTCTATTACGCATCGAACCTTGAGCTTCTCGATATGAGTGCCTCGTCGGTTACGTCTATCGGCGACTACGCGCTTGCAAACTGCCGCGTGCTGAAGAGCGTGAGACTGCCTGCGGCTCTGTCCTCGGTCGGCGAATATCTCTTCCTCGACTGCGACGGGCTTACCGAGATTGAAATACCCTCGTCGCTATTCGCTCTCGGCGACTTTATGTTCGCCTCCTGCGGAGCACTGCGGAGCATTACTCTCCCAGAGGGCGTGTGTGAGATAGGCGTGCGCGCCTTCCAGGAGTGCACGGCTCTTAAATCAATATCACTGCCGAAAACGCTCTCATATATTTCCGAATACGCCTTCGCGGGCTCGGGGCTTACGAGCTTCACGCTCCCTGTGGGTACTCGTGCGGGCGACTACGTTCTTTTCGGCTGTCCCTCGCTCACCGAGGTCACCGTTACCGCCGATGCCGACGGTAAGATGCCCGTTGGAATATGCGTCGGCTGCACCGCACTTACCAAGATAAATCTTCTCGGTAGCCTTACCGAGATATCGGCGAGCGCCTTTTACGATTGCTCGGCACTCACGGAGGTAACCTTACCCGAGAGCGTAAGAGTTATCGGCTTCGAGGCCTTCTCGAGCTGTGACAGGCTCGCCAAGATAAATCTGCCGCAGGGCCTTACCGAAATTCAGGCGAGCGCGTTTTATAACGACCCCGCTCTTTCGGGCTTTACCTTTGGTAAAAGCCTTAAGACGATAGGCGACGAGGCCTTCGCGGGCTGTACGGGCCTTACGAGCATCGACCTCTCGCACGTCGAGAGCCTTGGCCGGGGCGTATTCAGCTCCTGCACCTCGCTCACCTCGGTTGACCTTCGGAGCCTTGCCTACGCTATCCCGCCCGAGCTCTTCAGCGAGTGCTCGGGGCTCACCTCGGTCAGAATGGCTAAGACGGTTACCGAGATAGGCTACGGAGCCTTCCGCTCCTGCACCGCGCTTCATAGTATTTCGCTCCCGCGCGCCCTTCAGGTGCTGGGCACGGAGGCATTTGCCGGGTGTACGAAGCTATCGGATATAGAATTCGGCAAGAGCCTGCGGGTAATCGGAGACGGAGCGTTTTATTACTGTACGAGCCTTCGGAGCTTCACCGTGCCGAGCACCGTTACCGAGATTGGCGGCGAGGCCTTCCGCGAGTGCTACGGCCTCGAGAGCTTTACTCTCGGAGAGGGTGTTCGCTCGCTCGGCGACTACGCCCTTTACGGCTGCTCGAGCCTTTACGAGCTTAATCTTGTAGGCTCCATAGGTAAAATCGGCGAGTCTGCCTTCGGCTCCTGCACGGCGCTCGTGGACCTCGTTGTTCCCGAGGGAATAACCGAGATTTCGGGCGGGGCCTTCTCGGGCTGTACCTCGCTTCGCCGCGTGGAGCTGCCCGCCTCGCTGACGAAAATCGGCGACGAGGCCTTCTACGCCTGCACGTCTATCAGCCGCGTGAAATACGGCGGCAGTGAGACGCGCTTCTACAATATGGATATAGGCGAGGGCAACGAATTTCTCATCGTCGCCTACGCGCCGTAGGGGGATAAATGCTGAAAATAGAAATAGCGGGTATTCCGATAGGCCTTGACAACAGATTTAAATATATAGAAAAGCTCGTCGAGGGCTACCTTACCGAGCGCGAGCCGCTCTTTACCGTCTCTGCCACCGACGAGGAGCTTCGCCGCGAGGCGAAGGAAAACCCCGAGGGCTTTCCCGACTACTATCTCGAGAGTGTCGTTCTGTACCGCAATATTGCCGTGCGGCTTCCCGATTTTGATGCCTTCGTCTTTCACGGCGCGGCGCTCGAGTACGGCGGCCTTAGCTACCTCTTTACCGCGAGAAGCGGGGTGGGGAAGACCACGCACACCCGCCTCTGGCTCTCGGAATTCGAGGGCGCGCGATATATCAACGGCGACAAGCCCGTGATACGCTTTATTGACGGTGTACCGTACGTTTTCGGCACACCCTGGCGCGGCAAGGAGAACTACGGCGAGAATATCTCGGCGCCCCTGTGCTCGATAGCGCTTCTCCGGCGTGGCGAAAAAAACGAGGCCGAAGAAATATCCGCCGCCGATGCCGCAGTGCCCGTGATGTCGCAGATTTATATACCCCGCTCGGCGAGCGCCGCGGCGCAGACCATGCGCCTTGCCGATATGCTTCTGTCGTCGGTGCGCATAGTCCGACTTTCCTGTAATATGGAAAGGGAGGCGGCACGCGTTGCATATGAGGCTATGAAACAGATCAAAGGAGAGAAATTATGAAAAGCAAAGACTTTGAAAACGCCCTTATCGGTGAGAACACGATAGTCGAGGATAACGTCACTCTCGGGCTTCGCTATCACCCCGAGTGCGGAGGTACGGTCATAGGAGATAATTCGATTATAAGATGCGGAACCGTGATATACGCCGACGTTAAAATAGGCGACTACTTTCAGAGCGGACACAACACTCTGATTCGCGCCAGAGTTGAGATGGGCGATTTTTGCACCCTTACCAACGGCGCCACCATCGAGGGCATGGTAAAGATGGGCAACAGTGTAAGGCTTATGAGCAATTGCTACGTAGCCTCGAGAACCTGCTTTGAGGATCGTATAGTATGCGGACCCAACGTGGTTTTCCTCAATGAGAAGTATCCCGGAAGAGTAGACGGCGTGACAAAGGGTGCCTACGTCGAGAGCGACGTTATGATAGGCGGCGGTGCGGTTATCCTTCCCGGTGTGCGTATAGGAGAGAGAAGCTTTATAGCGGCAGGCGCACTCGTTACGAAGGACGTTCCGAAGAAGACTCTGGCTGTCGGAGTTCCCGCAAAATTCTATCCGCTTCCCGAGGAGCTTGACTGCCCATGCAGTCCCGAGATGGCAATGCAGAAGGCGGATCTCTGGCATCCTCTCGGACCCTCTCCATTCTCGGCAAGCTGGCCCGAGGAATACGGCGAGCCACCTGTAACCGAGCCGGTTGAAACAGAGAAATAAAAAAATGAGGCCTCGGCCTCATTTTTTTATTTGATTTCTGAATTTTAATGGGGAAATTCCGTATTCCTTTTTGAATTTATCCGAAAAATAGTTCGAGTCGTTGAAGCCCGAGGCGTAGGCTATCTCGGATATGCTGAGCTCCTCTCCGCCCGCGAGCAGCTGCTCGGCGTGCTGAAGCCTGACGAGATTAAGGTATTCCGAGAAGCCGAAGCCAGTCTCGCGCTTGAAGCGGCGCGAGAGGTGCTCGGGGCTGACCGAGTGTAGCCTCGCCGCCTCGGTAAGCGTAATATCCTGTGCGAAGCTCCTTTGCACGTATTTTACGGTGCTCTCTATAAATTCGCTGCTCGATGCTCGGGAGATTTTGGTATTCGGCCTTCTCGCGAGGGTGAGGAAGAGAAGTCGTATATAGGACTTAAGGGCATCGTCGGTATATCCGTCGGGATTATTGTACTCCTGCTCTATCAAATCAAAAAATTTCCGAACCTCGTCCGTCGCACCGTCGTTTCTGTAGATATACATAAGCTGAGAGAGGGTGGGAATAACCGTCTTCGGCAGATAATGGCGGGAAAAGTTAATCAGCTTGCGCTCGTGCTCGCCCCCGTCGTACATCGTCTTGTGAATTATTCCCTCGGGAATAATTACGAGGTCTCCCGGGGTGATGTCGTAGCTCTTGTTATCTATGAAGTAGCTGCATCTGCCCGCGGTTAGGTAGTAAAGCTCGAAAATATTGTGGTAGTGCTGTCTGCCCATAATATTGGCCGAGCTCGATTTATCAGAGTGAAAATAAAAGGTTTGCCCACCCGAAAATTTATCGTATCCGTAGTCTGCCATATGCCCGCCCTCGGTGCTTTTTTCTTTATTTTAGCATAAGACATCAAAAAAATCAAGAAAATCACCGCAAAAAGTCAAAGTTTTTAAGGATTTTATTATAAAATTGATATAGAATAAAAGCGTAAATAAAAATTTTTTTGGAGGTATTTATGAAATACACTGCAAGAGGCGTAGAGGGACTTAAGATTGCATACATAGGCGGAGGCTCGCGCGGCTGGGCCTGGGGCCTTATGAGCGACCTTGCATCGGCGGGCGATATGCACGGCGAGGTTGCCCTTTACGACATTGATTTCGAGGCTGCCAAGAACAACGAGATTATCGGTAACAAGTTTAACGGCATCGAGGGCGCGACGTCCGAGTGGACCTACCGCGCAACCGAGACCATCGGCGAGGCTCTGACGGGTGCCGATTTCGTTGTCGTTTCCATTCTTCCCGCGACCTTCGACGAGATGGAGAGCGACGTTCACACTCCCGAGAAGTATGGCATTTATCAGACTGTAGGCGACACCACCGGCCCCGGCGGCGTTATCCGTGCGCTCCGTACTATCCCTATGATTGAGCATATCGCGAAGTCGATAGAGAAGTACTGCCCGAATGCGTGGGTTATCAACTATACCAATCCTATGACGGTCATCGTCAGAACAATGTACAGAGTATTCCCCGGCATCAAGGCCTTCGGCTGCTGCCACGAGGTGTTCGGCACGCAGAAGCTCCTTGCCGCTATGCTTAAGGAGGAGTACGGCATTGAGGGCGTAAAGCGCGACGAGATTAAGGTTAACGTTACCGGTGTAAACCACTTCACCTGGCTTACCTCGGCTAAGTATCACGATATGGACCTCTTTAAGCTCTATCGCGAGTTCGTTGATAAGTATGCCGAGACCGGCTTTACCAAGGGTAAGGACGAGAACTGGATGAACAACGTCTTCGAGTGCAGTCACAGAGTAAAGTTTGACCTCTTCAACAGATACGGCTACATTGCGGCGGCAGGCGACAGACACCTTGCCGAGTTCTGTGAGGGCAAGTGGTATCTTGAGAACCCCGAGGCGGCTCGCGCTATGGGCTTCGGCCTTACTCCCGTAAGCTGGAGAAAGGAAAACCTCAAGGAGAGACTTGCAAAGAGCGAGAAGCTCAGAAGCGGAGAGCTCCCCGTTGAGATTAAGGAGACGGGCGAGGACGGAGTAAAGCAGATGCGCGCTCTTCTCGGCCTTTCCGACCTCGTTACCAACGTTAATATTCCCAACAAGGGTCAGATTCCCAATCTTCCGATGGACGCGGTAGTTGAGACCAACGCGGTATTCAGAGACGACAGCCTCAACCCCGTAAGCGCGGGCGACGTTCCCGCCGAGATTCGCGCTCTTATTATGAGAGCCGTATCGGCGCAGGAGATGGTTGTCGAGGCGGGACTTACCCGTAACCTCGAGCTTGCCTTCGCGGCATTCTGTAACGACCCGCTCGTTACCTGCTCGCTCTCCGATGCAAGAGAGCTCTTTAATCAGATGGTAGAGAATACCAAGGCATATCTCACCGAGTATTTTAAGTAATAGGGAAAGCTCAAATGATGAAGATTAACGAACTGCATAAGAGAGTAGACAGACCCGAGAGAATTATTCAGTTCGGTGAGGGCGGATTTCTCCGCGGCTTTGCCGATTGGATGATTGATAAAATGAATAAGTCGGGTGTATTTTCGGGAAACGTCGTCGTCGTTCAGCCGATTGAGGCGGGAATGTGCGATATGCTCAGCGCTCAGGACTGCGTTTACACGCACATTATCCGCGGCGCCGAGGGCGTGGACACCTCGGTTATCGACTGCATATCGAGATGCGTGAAGCCCTACGAGGACTTCGATGCATATCTCGCGCTTGCCGAGAACCCCGATTTCCGCTTTATCATTTCGAACACCACCGAGACGGGCATCGTATTCAGTGCCGAGGACGGCTTTAACGACCTCCCGCCGAAAACCTTCCCCGCGAAGCTCACGAGGCTTCTTTACAAGAGATTTGAGCTCGGGCTCCCCGGCTTCATATTCCTCCCCTGCGAGCTTATTGACCGCAACGGCGACAACCTTCGCCGCTGTGTGCTCGAGTACGCCTCGCTCTGGGAGCTCGGCGGGGCGTTTACCGAGTGGATTGAGAGGGAAAACTTCTTCTGCAATACCCTCGTTGACCGCATAAACACCGGCTTCCCGCGCGGCGAGGAGATAGACCTCGGCTACGAGGACAATATGCTTAACACCTCGGAGTTCTTCCACCTTTGGGTTATCGAGGCCGACTGCGACCTCGAGGCGGAGCTTCCGTTCTCTAAGTGCGGCCTTAACGTGATAGTCACGAGGGATAAGCTCGAGATGTACCGCACGAGGAAGGTAAGAATACTTAACGGCGCTCACACCTCGCTCGTGCCCTACGCCCTTCTTTCCGGCTTCGATACCGTAAAGAGCTGCGTTGACGATGCCAAGATGCGTGCGCATATCGAGAAATGCGTGTTTGACGAGATTATCCCGACGCTCGATTTGCCGAGGGATGAGCTCACCGATTACGCGAACAGTGTAATCGAGCGCTTCTCAAACCCCTATATCAAGCATTATCTCTCCTCTATCGCACTTAACTCGGTAAGTAAGTTTAAGGTGCGTGTCCTTCCGTCAATACTTGGATATATCAAGAGGTTCGGTAAGATGCCCGAGGAGCTTATACTCTCCTTTGCGAAGCTTCTCGACTTCTACCTTACCGATATGACGAGCGACGACCCCGCCGTTACCGAATTTATGCGTACGCATTCCACCGAGGAAATACTTTCGAACACGGCTCTTTGGGGCGAGGACATATCCTACCTTACCGAAGAGGTCAACAAATACCGCGCATAAGGAATACAGCTATGGTAATAAACAGGCTTGACAACGTCGAGGTCAACCTCGACGACGGTCATAAGTACGCTCTTCGCGATATTGCCGAGGGCGAGAATATAATCAAATACGGAAATCCTATAGGTCACGCCACCGCCCCGATTAAGAAGGGCGAGCACGTCCATACGCATAACGTAAGGACGAACCTGTCGGGAAGCGTTGAATATACCTACGACGGCGATTTTTTGCCCGAGCCGACGGTTAAGACCGAGCGCACCTTCCTCGGCTACCGTCGCCCGAGCGGTGCTGTCGGTATAAGAAACGAAATCTGGATTATTCCAACGGTCGGCTGTGTTAATAAGGTTGCCGAAAACCTTGCCGCAAAAACGGGCGCACACGCCTTTACCCACCCCTTCGGCTGCTCGCAGCTCGGTGAGGACCAGAGGACTACCCAGCTTATTCTCCGCGGGCTTGTAAACCACCCGAACGCCGCGGGCGTTCTCGTGCTCGGCCTCGGATGTGAAAATAACAATATCGAGGCCTTCAAGGCCGTGCTCGGCGAATACGACCCCTCCCGTGTTAAATTTCTCGTCTGTCAGGACGTTCCCGACGAAATGGCGGAGGGCGAGAGAATAATTGCGGAGCTTAAGGCTTATGCCGACGGCCTTACCCGCGAGCCGATACCGCTCTCGGAGCTCGTTATCGGACTTAAGTGCGGGGGCAGCGACGGGTACAGCGGAATTACCGCGAACCCCCTTGTCGGCAGGCTCTCCGACCTTCATATATCGGGCGGCGGCTCCTGCGTTTTAACCGAGGTGCCCGAGATGTTCGGTGCCGAGCATCTGCTTATGAGGCGCGCCGTCAGCCGTGAGGTTTTTCTTCGCACGGTTGCGCTCGTTAACAACTTCAAGGACTACTACACGAGGCATAACCAGGTTATATACGAGAACCCCTCTCCCGGAAACAAGAAGGGCGGAATTACCACCCTTGAGGAGAAGTCGCTCGGCTGCGTGCAGAAGGGCGGTATGGGTGCCGTCGTTGACGTGCTCGACTACGGCGATCGCGTGAATACCCCCGGCCTCTCGCTTCTTAACGGCCCCGGAAACGACATCGTTGCCGTTACCAATCTTGCGGCGGCGGGTGCTCATATAATACTCTTTACCACGGGTCGCGGAACGCCTCTCGGCTCTGCCGTTCCGACGGTGAAGATTGCCACGAACACCCCGCTTTATGAGAAAAAGCGCGGCTGGATAGACTTCAACGCGGGCCCCGTGCTTCTCGGCGAGGACTTGACAGAGGAGCTTTACGAGTATATAATAGAGGTCGCCGAGGGCCGTGAAACCGAGAATGAGAAGCACGGCTTCCGCGAAATTTCAATATTCAAGGACGGAGTAACGCTATGAGCTTCATAAACGATAACTTTATGCTTAAGGGTGAGGTGGCGAAGAAGCTTTACGCTATGGTAAAGGATCTTCCCATTATAGACTATCACTGTCACCTTAATCCGAAGCAGATTGCAGAGAATTACCAATTTAGGAACGCCTTTGACCTCTTCCTCTCGGGCGACCACTATAAGTGGCGCCAGATACGCACGCTCGGCGTTGACGAGGAGTATATCACGGGCGGCGCATCCGATTACGAGAAGTTCCGCGAGTTTGCGAAGGCTATGCCTATGATGATAGGAAATCCTATCTTCCACTGGACACAGCTTGAGCTTAAGAGATACTTCGGCATTGACGAGATACTCTCCGAGGACACCTGCGACGAAATCTGGGAGAGATGCAACGAGCTTCTTGCAAAGGAGGAGTACAGGGCACAGGGGCTTATTACCCGTAGCGGCGTAGAGGTCATCTGCACCACCGACGACCCCGCCGACACGCTGGAATATCACAAGGCGCTTCAGGGCTTCTCTACCAAGGTGCTTCCCACCTTCCGTCCCGATAAGGCGGTTGAGATAGGGAAGGAGACCTTCATACCCTATATCGAGAAAATCGGCGTTAAATCCTACGCCGAGCTTGAAAAGTGGATAAGAGAGAGAATAGCATACTTTGACAGCCTCGGCTGCCGTCTCTCCGACCACGCGCTCGAGTACGTTTCCTTCGGCACGGCCGATGCCTCGCTCGTTTTCGATAAGAGAATGGCGGGCGGCGCCCTTACCGACGAGGAGATAGACGGCTTCAAGTGCGCGCTTATGACGGTTTGCGCCGAGGAGTATACCGCTCGCGGCTGGACTATGCAGCTTCATATCGGAGCGCTCCGCAACAATAACAGAAGAATGTATGAGAGGCTCGGCCCCGATACCGGCTTCGACTCGATTAACGACCTTTGTATTGCCGAGAAGCTCTCGGCCTTCCTCGGTCATCTTAACACCGCGGGAGTTCTGCCGAAGACTATACTCTACTGCCTTAACCCCAAGGATAACTACGTTATCGGCACTATGCTCGGTAACTTCCAGGAGGGCCCCGCGAGAGGAAAGCTTCAGTTCGGCTCGGGCTGGTGGTTCTGCGACCAGCGCGACGGTATGGAGGGACAGATGTGTGCCCTTGCAAACCTCGGTCTTATATCTACCTTCGTCGGTATGCTTACCGACAGCCGCAGCTTCGTTTCCTACACGAGACACGAGTATTTCAGACGGATTATGTGTAACCTCATCGGTAAGTGGGTCGAGGAGGGCGAATATCCCGAGGACTACCGCGCTCTTGAGAAAATAGTTACGGGAATAGCATACTACAACGCAAAGAATTATTTTAACTTTTAAGAAAAGCGGGCGGTGTGTCGGTTTGACACGCCGCCCGTTTTTTATGTCGCGAAAAAGCACTTGAAAAAGCGGTAATTAGGTGCTATAATAAGGGTAAAAATAACATAAATCGCGCGCGAATTTGCTTTATTTTTTCACTTGTAAGCTCCAAAAGCTATGTTGTATAATGAAAGTGATAACAAAAACTTTTGGAGGTTTTAAAAAATGAGCGTTATTGAAAGAATTGGCGAGAGGGAAAGACTGCACGTAAACGAGGTTCTCGATATGGGCTTCCGTGCCTCTGCCGGCTACAAAATGACGAAGAGACTTGAGGAGGCCTTCGCTGAGAAGTTCGACAGCAAGTATGCTATCGCGTTCTGCAACGGCACCGCTACTCTTCACGTTGCACTTGAGGCGGCGGGCGTAGGTCAGGGCGACGAGGTTATCGTTCCCCCGCTTACCATGTCTGCTACCACCTTCGGTGTTCTCCACGCGAATGCGACCCCCGTGTTTGCCGACGTTGACCCCGAGACCTTCGTAATCAGCGCAGACTCTATCGAGAGGTGCATCACCCCGAGAACGAAGGCTATTATCGTTGTAACCCTTTTCGGACTTGCTCCCGACTTTGACAGAATTAACGCTATTGCGAAGAAGCAC
This sequence comes from Clostridia bacterium, assembly GCA_017504605.1. Taxonomy (GTDB): domain Bacteria; phylum Bacillota; class Clostridia; order Oscillospirales; family CAG-272; genus UBA1740. The sequence continues at coordinate 7,430 of JAFVQW010000034.1, read as the reverse complement.
GGCCTTGCGGTAATCGAGGACGATGCACAGTGCTTCCTCGGCAAATATAAGGGTAAGACCGTCGGTACTCTCGGCGATATTGCTTCCTTCTCCTTCCAGAGCTCGAAGCATATGACGAGCGGCGAGGGCGGTATGCTTATCACCCAGAGCGAGGAGCTCGCCGATAAGATTCGTAAGTACTCCTGCCTCGGCTATGCGAGCGTAGGAACCAAGCAGGGCAAGATATCCAAAGACGATATCCAGAACCCGAACTACAACCGACATATATCTCTTGGCTGGAACTACAGAATGAGCGACGTCTGCTCGGCGGTTGCACTCGGTCAGGTTGAGCATCTTGAGGAGCTCGTTGAGTACCGTCAGGCTTGCGGTAAGATGTTCCTTGAGGCTGTTGGTGACAGCAAGCTTCTCGTTCCCCAGAAGACTCCCGCAGATTGCGTGAACGCATACTGGGCATTCGTTACGAGAATTGCCGACGAGAGCGTTTCCTGGAGCGACTTCAGAAGCAAGTATATGGAGCTCGGTGGCGACGGCATCTATTCTGCATGGAAGCTCACCTATCAGGAGCCCTTCTTCAGAAATATGACTATGCTCGGCAGAGATAAGCTCCTCAACGACGGCGTAAGCTATGAGGACGGCATCTGCCCCGTAGCAGAGGCGCTTCAGCCGAGACTTCTTCAGTTCAAGACCAACTACTTCGACCTCGAGGAGGCAAAGGTTCAGGCAGACCTTCTCGCGAAGACCATCAAATACTTTGAGTAATTAAGGAAGATTTATGAAAAACATTTTTGACTTGAGTGGCAAGGTCGTTCTTCTTATGGGCGGCTCGGGCAACCTCGGCACCGCCGAGACCGATGCGCTTGCATCCTTCGGTGCTACCGTCGTCAGCGTTCACCTCGCCGACGGCTCGGAGAGCACCGAGACCCGCGAGAACGTAATACATATCGCGGCCGACTTCTCCTCGGAGGCAGAGCACAAGGCTGTGTTCGAGAGGGTTAAAAAGGACTTCGGCAGAATTGACGTGCTTATCAACAATGCGGCATACGGCGGCGGCAGTGGCGGCAAGGGCCTCGCTCTTGAGATTGAGAACTTCGACGACGAGAGCTGGCAGGGCGGCATTGAGGGTAACCTCGGTCTGACCTTCCGCAGCATCCGCGCGGCAATTCCGCTTATGAAGGAGAGGGGCGGCAGTATCGTTAACATCGCCTCGATGTACGGCGTGGTCTCTCCCGACCCCGGCATCTACGGCGACAGCGGCAGTAACAGCCCGGTTACCTACGGCGTTTCGAAGGCGGGCGTGCTCCAGCTTACGAGATACGCCGCGGCGCATCTTGCCAAGTACGGTATCCGCGTAAACGCGGTTACCCCGGGACCCTTCCCGAACGAGCGCACTCTTGCGAACGTTGAGTTCTCGAAGAAGCTCGCCGATAAGACTATGCTTAAGAGGGTAGGCTCGCGCGAGGAGCTCGGCGGAGCGATAGTTCTGCTTGCATCCGATGCATCTACCTTTATGACGGGCAGTAACGTGACCGTTGACGGCGGCTGGACCGCCTGGTAAGGCCAAATACGTTTAGAACTGACAGAGCGGAGCCGCCGCATTATCGGCGCTCCGCTCATTTTTAAAAAGCGCGAAGGAGGAAAGTATGTACAATCGGGATTTCAATTACAGCTCGATAGAGGTTACCTGCTCGGACTTAAAGATTGTCTTCATCACCGATGACAAGAGCAGTGTTGCCGACGGCACCGCCGTCCACATGCATTCCTTCTTCGAGCTTTTTTATTTAACCGAGGGGCACCTTACCCTGACGAGCGAGGGCAAGAGCACGCGCCTTGAGAAGGGCGAGATGCTATTGATACCCCCGAGCACCTATCACAGCTCGGAGTTTTCTCCCGATGCTGTGAAGCGAAGCGTTTTCTTCACCTTCTGTAAGACGAAGGCTGATGGCGAGCGCATATTCGACCGAGTGAATACCGCATTTACCAAGGCGGGAATTCGCAGGATTACCGACAGCTCCTATCCCGCTATGCTCTTCGATGCCATACTCGAGCTCTCCGTGAAGGATAAGCTCGCCGCCGTCTGGCGCGCGAGGGCCTACGTGAGCGAGCTTGTGTTCTCTCTTTGCGAGAGGATTGAGGGGAGGGGAGACGAGCCCGCGGCTCTGACCTCGACACCCAATACCTATTGGGTATATAAATACGCGATAGAGCGCCTGCTCGACATATACTATAAGGATGATATAACCCTTGAATTTCTCGGGGAGAAGCTCTACCTCTCGCCGCAGAATGTCACGAGAATTATATCGGCGGCGTATGGCAAGAGCTTTAACGAGCTCAAGGGCGAATTAAAGATGCGCAACGCGAAGAAGATGCTTGCAGAGACCGAGCTCTCGGTGAACGAGATAGGCGAGCGAATAGGCTATTCGAGCGCGAGGGGCTTCCTCGCCGCCTTCCGTAAGTACGAGGGCTGTACCCCGAGTGAATACAGGCGGGAGCGGCTCGACGGAAAAAATAACAAAAATCGGTGAGGAGTGTAAAGACCCTCACCGATTTTTATATGCCAAGAGAGCGGGGTTAACGGCTCTCTTTTTTATTTGCGGTCGCCGAGGATACTGCTTCGGTACTTCGTCGGAGTGTAGCCTACACGCCGCTTAAAGAGGCGGGAAAAATAGTTGTGATCCTCGAAGCCGACCGTTCGGGCAATCTCGCGTACCGAATACGTCCCCTCAAGTAAAAGGCTCTTAGCCTCCTCTATACGCTCGTCAAGGAGATAGGCTATAATGGATTTCCCCACCTCGCGCTTGAAAACCGTGTCACAGTAGACGGGCGAGAAGTGCATCTGACGTCCGACGTCGTCGAGCGTTATTTTCTCGGCAAGATGCGCGTGAAGATACCGGAGAATTTTCTCGGTCAGTTCACCGTAACAGACCGATGCCCCTTCCTCGAGCAGCTGCATAATACACCGAAGCAGATAGCCGAGCCTCTGCTCGCTCTTTTCCTTCGGCATTCGCGAGACCTCGTCGCAGGCGGCGACGAGATACTGTATCTCGCGGCTTACCCCCTTTCTCATAACGCGGGGCAGGCTATATGGGCGGTCGCTTCTGAAGTTGAAGCTGACGTAGTTCGCCTTTTCAGTGCCCGCATATCTCTCGCGCACCTCGCCCTGCCTCATAAAAACAAGGTCGCCGCCGTAGAGGGTGACCGCTTCGCCGTCAACACGGTATTCAAGAGTGCCGTCGAGCAGGAGTGTCAGGTCGTCGTATACGAGCTCGCGCGGGGGGATGCGGAAGGCAAATCCGTATCGGTTATGGTGAAAGCGGATAAATCTTGAATTTTCCATAATATTAAGATTATGCTATTTCTCCTTGAATAAATAAAGATAAACCATTGTTTTCGGAAAAATATAATGCTATCATTATTTTAGCATATGAACAATTAAAAGTCAAGGGAGTGATAGAATGATACGACTTTGCGCATTTGCGGATGAGGCGGGCACGTCGCTTGCCGAGCAGATTGCCGCACTGAAGCAGAATAATATTTCTTTAATCGAGCTTCGGAGCATTGATGAGAAGAACGTTTCAAAATTCACCGACGAGGAGGCCGCCGAGTACGCCCGTATTCTGCGTGAAAACGGTATTGCCGTCTGGTCGGTGGGCTCGCCTCTCGGTAAGGTTGAGCTTGCCGAGGCCGAGGAGCATATGGCTACCGTTCGCAGAGTTTGCGAGATAGCCAAGATACTTGGCGCACAGCGCGTGCGTATGTTCAGCTTTTATAATTCCGAGGGGCAGGGCGAGGCGGTTATTGCCGCCCTCAGGAAAATGGCGGGGATTGCCGAGGAATACGGACTTATTTTCTGCCACGAGAACGAGAAGGGAATTTACGGTGATACCGACGGGCACGTAGAGGAGCTTATGAACGCCGATATTAGTGGCCTTCGCTTCGTCTTCGACCCCGCGAACTTCATTCAGTGCGGAGTGTCGGTTCGGTGCGCCGCCGAGCGCCTTTTTAGCCGTACCGATTATCTTCACGTGAAGGACGTGGTTGCCGCCACGGGCGAGCTCGTTCCTGCGGGACACGGCGACGGCTTTATCGACGGACTTATCAATATGATTACTGCCTCGGGTGGGGATTTCGTTCTGACCCTTGAGCCTCACCTTATGATTTTTGCGGGATACAACGAGATTGACGGCGAGGAAATGAAGCACCGCTTCCACTTCACCTCGAACGCCGACAGCTTTGCGTTCGCGGCTAACGCACTCAAAGAAATTTTAATTAAATGCGGATATAATGAAACCGAGAAAGGATGGATTTACAAATGAAATTCGGATTAAACCTTTATTCTCTGCGAAATCAGATTGCGACACCCGAGGCCTTCATTGAGACGGCTACCGCGCTTCGGGAGATGGGATACTCCTATTTGCAGTTTTCGGGTGGGCCCTTGAATGCCGAGGTCGTCAAACGGGTAGTTGATACGACGGGGCTTCCCGTTGTGCTGACTCACGTTCCCTTTGAGAGAATTCTCGATGATACCGAGAACCTCGTTCGCGAGCACAGGCTCTTTGATTGCCTTAACGTCGGCCTCGGCTCTATGAGATACCGCGGTATGAGCGATGCCGAGATTATGGAAACGATAGGTAAGCTTGAGGAGGCGGGCAAGAGGCTGAACGCACTCGGGGCCAAGTTCTTCTATCATCACCACGACTATGAATTCTGTAAGATGACGAACGGAAAGACGATATTCGACTGTATTCTTGAGAATACCGAGCACGTCAATATCACGCTTGACACCCACTGGCTCCAGGCGGGAGGCGTAAGTATAACAGAATATATCGCGAAGGCTGCGCAGAGACTTGAATGCGTGCACCTAAAGGACTACATTCCCGCGTACAACGAGGAGAATAAGCTCGTTCGCGTATTCGCTCCCGTCGGAGAGGGAAATATCAACTGGAGAGACGTCATCGATGCCATGAAGCGGGCGGGGGTTAAGAATTACCTCGTCGAGCAGGATAACGCCTCTATCCTTCCCGACCCGCTCGGTCAGGTCGGCAGCAGCATTCGCTACTTAAACGAAAACTTCGGAGCAGAATAATGGAGGAAAATATGGAGCAGGTAAGATACGGTATTATAGGCCTTGGAAATCAGGGAACCTTTTATCTCAAGAAGCTCGCTACGCCGGGAGTAGTTTCGGGCGCGGTGGTGACCGCGCTGTGCGATATCAATCCCGCGAGAATAGAGGCGGCTCGTGCTCTTGTCGATTTCGAGCTTGCCGCATTCACGGATTATAAGGAGATGATAGCGAGCGGTCTTGTGGACGCAATTCTCGTCGAGACTCCCCATTTTCTTCACCCCGAGATAAGCATTTACGGACTTACGCACGGCGTTCACGTTTTGTGCGATAAGCCCGCGGGCGTTTACACCAAGCAGGTCAAGGAGATGAACGAGGTGGCAAACCGCTCCGACAGACTCTTCGGCCTTATGTTCAATCAGAGAACCAACTGTATGTACCGAAAGATGCGCGAGATGATTCTCGGCGGCGAGATAGGAGAGGTTAAGCGTATCAATTGGATTATAACCACCTGGTTCCGCTCCGCCGCTTATTACAATTCCTCGTCCTGGCGCGCGACCTGGCGCGGTGAGGGTGGCGGCGTGCTTCTCAATCAGTGCCCCCACCAGCTCGACCTCATTCAGTGGGTCGTCGGAATGATGCCGAAGAGGATTCACGCCTTCTGCCGCTTCGGACAGTGGCACGATATTGAGGTTGAGGACGACGTTACCGCTTATCTTGAATATGAGAACGGTGCTACCGGCGTTTTCGTCACCACCACGGGTGAGGGCGGCGGCACCAACCGCCTCGAGGTTGTCGGAAACTGCGGCAAGCTCGTAGCCGAGAACAGTAAGCTTACCCTTACCAAGCTTGCTATGGGCATCAAGGAATACAGCGAAACCACCGATAAGGCCTTCGGAGAGCCCGAGAAGACCGTTATCGAGGTTGAGACCGACGGTATAAACGAGCAGCACGTCGGAATTTTCAAGAACTTTACCAACGCCGTTCTCGGTAAGGAGAAGCTCTTCGTCTTTGGACAGGACGGCATTGACGGCGTTCAGATAATGGATGCTATGCTGCTTTCCGCGTTTTTGGGCCGCGCCGTCGAGCTTCCCATTGACGACGAGCTATATCTTCGGGAGTTAAATAAGCGTATTGCTACGGGACACATCAAGGTAGTGGAGGAAAAAATAGCGGATACCGAGGGCAGCTTCGGCACTGCCTCTAACAAGTGATATGAGAGCTGCCGTTGTTGGTATCGGTGTAATATCCAAGTCTCATATAGTTGCCCTACGGGAGCTCGGCGAAGAGATAGTCGCCCTATGCGACACCGACGTAGAAAAAGCAGAGGCGGCGCGAGAGGCCTACGGGCTTGACTGCCCGATCTATCGGGACTACCTCACTATGCTTGACGAGATTAAGCCCGACACGGTTCATATCTGCACGCCGCACCACTTGCACGCGGATATGGTAGTTGAGGCGCTCTCGCGCAATATACATGCTCTTTGCGAGAAGCCTCTATGTATTCGTAAAGAGGATATTTCTCGGATTTTAGAGGCGGAAAAGGCCTCGCAGGCTCGCCTCGGCGTCGTTCATCAAAACCGTTACAACGGCGCAAATCTTTTCGTCAAGAGGCTTCTTGCCGAGCACCCCATCAAGTGCGCGCACGGAGAGGTCGTCTGGCGGCGTGACGGGGAATACTACCGCTCCGCCGATTGGCGCGGCAGATGGGAGACCGAGGGCGGCGGCGTGATGATTAACCAGGCGCTTCATACCCTCGACCTTCTTCAGTGGTTCGCGGGCTTTCCCGATTACCTGAGTGCGAGCGTATCGCTTTTACGCAGAGGCGAGGACATCGAGGTTGAGGACACCGCCGTAGCCTTTTTCGAGGGCAATATACCGTTTGACATATTCGCGACCGTCGCCTCGGACAGCAGCTACTCGGTGTGCATACGGATTAATACAGAGGACGGCTTAAGGCTTACCGTCCTGCCTCATATGGTGGTTACCGAGAACGAGGTTCTCTTTTCCGAGGAGCCGCGCCCCACAGTGAACAAGGCGAGCTACGGTAACGGACACCGCCCGCTCTTCGAGGACTTTTATTCCGCTATCCGTGATAACAGACCGTTCGACCTGAACGGCGAGGAGGCGTCCCGAGTCGTGCGCCTTATTCTCGGTATGTACGAGAGCGGGGGCAAGAGAATAGAAATATAAAGAAAAAAGTGCGATGAGAAATCATCGCACTTTGCTTTTACCCGCGCCTGCGGGGAATATTGTGTATTACCCTAAAAATTCACTTATTCATCCTTATGCTTGCGGAAGTGTACGACACCGTTGCAGTCTACGATGTAGTGCTCCGAGGTATATACGGTGCCTTCCTCCATAGTGTTTT
>JAFVQW010000033.1 GCA_017504605.1 Clostridia bacterium | reverse complement strand
CGGTTTTCCTCTTTTTATTCGTTTTTTATTCTATACTCTTTGCGGTGTAAAGATTTGAAATCTTTGGTGCTTTGCACCGCGCTCGGCTCCGCCGAGCCACCGCAGAGCAATCTGCGCGCGGCGCGCTTGTGTAAACACAGACTTGCTCGCGCTTGATTATCTACCGTTTTCGCCCTCTCGACGTACTCTTGTACGTAGCGTAGCGGCGCGAGGGTATTGAATGACAGTCCGGTGGACTGTCAGACCCCGAGCGTGACCGAGCCGCAGCGAGACCTCACGCTCGGAGAACGACGATTTCTGCTCTAAATCCGTTCGCCCCGAGGTTCTGTCTCATCAAAAATTCACCGAATTTATATCTCTCGCCTAATTGTTTCACATTTCGCTTTGATTTTATTGAATTTTTAATGAGACAGAACCATTTATTTACATTCAATTAATAAACTTTTTCTCGGTATGTGCTAAAATAATTAGTGTAAATTTTTGTTGTGAGGTCCTACTATGCTTACCGCGCTGATAGTAATTCTTATAGCTTTGGCAGTGCTTCTTATCGCCGCACTCCTTTGCTTTTTTAGAGTATTCTACTCTCCGCCGCGCCGTCCGCTCGGCGAGGGCGAGTATGATAAAATCCCGGGTCGGGCATACGACCCCTACCGAGAGCAGATAAGGAAGTGGCAGGAAACGGCTCGTGCTATGGACTATACCGAGCATAGCGTGCGCTCGTTTGACGGGCTTCGCCTGACTGCGAAGCTTTACGACTTCGACGGCGAGGGGCCTATCGAGCTTATGGCCCACGGCTACAGGGGCACTGCCGAGAGGGATATGTGCGGTGGCATTTTCCGCGCACGCGAGCTCGGGCACAGCGCCTTTCTTATAAACCACAGGGCCGCCGCCGACAGTGACGGTCACGTCATCACCTTCGGCGCTAAGGAAAGATACGATATTCTGACTTGGATTAATTACATAAACAGTCTCTTTGACGGCAAGCGAAAGATAATTCTTACGGGAATTTCAATGGGCGCGGCGACTGTGATGCTCGCCTCGGCTATGGAGCTGCCCCCGAACGTCGTCGGCGTGCTTGCCGACTGCGGCTATACCTCGGCTGAGGCTATAATAAAGAAGGTAATACGCGATATGCACCTGCCCCCCGCACTCTGCTATCCGCTCGTGCGGCTCGGCGCTCTGATTTACGGCGGCTTCGACCCGAACGACGCCTCGCCCGTCGAGGCTCTTCGGAATACTCACCTACCGATAATCTTCGTCCACGGCGATGCCGACGGCTTCGTCCCCGCTTATATGAGCGAGGAAAATTATAACGCCTGCGCCTCGGAGAACAAGAGACTGCTCCTTATAGAGGGCGCGGACCACGGCCTCGCATATCCAAAGGGTCAGGACGACTACGTAAAAGAGGTGCGAGAATTTTTCGCATATATCAAGGAATAAAAAAAGAACCGTTCCCGAGAGGGAGCGGTTCTTTTTGGTTTATGCTAAAGAGTTGTATTTTTCAAGATAATATTCATACGCCTCGCCGAGAGCGCCGCTCTCACCGAGAGTGTCGAATATTTCTTTCGCCTCGAGTATTTTCTCGCAGAAGTTATCAAGCGACTCTGCCGTGCCCTCTATCTCATAGAGTGCATAGGCAATCTCTGCCTCTATAATTTTGGCGACCGCATTGCTGCCGTCAAAACAGCTTGTGATTGCATCGTAGTAGAGCAGGTTTGCCATAAGGGTATAAAAGGTGTTCTTGTCGGCAGACGAAAGAGCGCGGAAATCCGCCATAATATCGGCTATATCACCGTTAAATCTCTCACCCTTATGCTCCGCGAGCAGAAGAGGCGCGATTTTACCTAAGAAGCCCGAGAGGCTCGACTGACTGTAAAGGTCGTAGAGCCTGTAGACCTCTCCGTCCTCGCCTGTGAGGGTGATAGAGAGCATGAAATTAACCGATATTGACTCTGCGCCTATAAAGCGCTTGTCGAGCGTGAAGCTCGCATCGCCCAAGGTGTAGATGCGTGAGTAGAGGGCCGTTGCCGCATCGCCGCCGAGCGCCGAAATCTCTCCGTGAAGCATAGCCGCACGCTCGTTAAGAGCAAAGAGCAGGGGCATTACGCGGTTTTTCTCGGCGTCGGTGTAGTCCGGTGAGGATATGTAGGCGATAATCGCATCAAATTCGTCAAGAGCTGAGTACAGCTCGCTTATCAGCGCCTCGCCCTCTTTGTCGGGACTAATTGCGCCGCCCTGAGTATAGCTATAAATCGCACCGTATTTATCTAACAGGTCGGCAAAATAATCCTCAAGCTCCGCTCTCTTCTCGGCATCGAGCTCTTCGAGCCCCGTATAGAGCTGGGCCATCTGAATACCGAAGTCGGTAACGGCGTTATCGTTTATGCCGAGAAGCGCGCAGCGCTCCATAGCGAGCATAAGATTTGCAATAACGGGAAGCGCCTCAGCGCCAAAGATGCTGTCGTAATAAACACCGAGCATAAGCGAGAGCGTGCTCGTGGGCTTATCGACCGAGGGGAAGAATACTCCGTAAAGTCCGCCCGAGGCATCGTAGTTAAAGTTGAGTGTCGAGATAAAGCTGTAGAGCTCTGCGGGAGAGAGTGCCGAGATGGCATCGAGCATCTCGGTAAATATTCCGTCGAGGTCGGTCTCGTCGGAGAAGCCGAGATAAATATCGGTCAGTCTGAGATATATCTCCCACGCCGCCTCAATTTTAGGAGAGCCGAGAGCCTCGCCCATAATGTAGAAGTATCCGTTTTGTGCACGGCGCAGATTGACGTCTATCCCCGTATCAAAGTCGATAAGCTCGTAAAGGCCGACAAGAAGCTCGTTATCGCCCCCCTTCAGCCTATCGCGAAGCTCGAGCACCTCGTTGTAGTAGTACATAAAGAAGGAGGTGTTCGCGAGCATAGAATACTCACCCGTGAACATATCGCGCATCGAAATTGCGGTGGAGTATGCGGTATACCACTCGCCGAGCATATCGGGGAAGGGAATACCCTGCCATATGTGGCTCTTTATTTCCTCGCGGCCGCCCGGCTTCACGAAGTAGTAATAGTTATAAATAATATTGAGATATTCGCCGTCATCACGCCACGCGGCTACCATACCGTAGAGCTCGGCATAGGAGTGTCCCTTGAAGCTGCTCGTGAGAATTCTGTCCGTCGCCGCCTCTATAGCCACGGCGTACTCGCCGAGCGTATCCACGGTCCAGTCGGGCTTAACGTCTGCTAATAGGTCGTATGCCGTAAGCATAAAGGAGAGGGTGGGCGTGAGCTGTGAGACGAGCTCACTGTTGTGAGCTATGATGTACTTTACAAAGCTTACGGTATCGTAGAGGATTTCGTTAGCGAATTCCTCCTCGGCCTCGGTCAGAGCCTTAGCACATCTGTTGAAGGTGCTTCGCGTATCCTCGAGCACCGAGAGGGCATCGGCTACTGCGGCGTAGCTCTTGGCGGTATAGGAGATAACGAGCTCGCGGTTCTCGTTGATTTTAAACGAGATAGCATCGGCGAGCTTAGCCGCCTCCTTGATGTACTCCTCGTTAAGATACACGACGGCACACCGTGCGAGTGCAAGAGCCGTATCCTCTTCGATAAGCTCACGCTCCGCCGAGGTAAGCTCGAGGTATCCCTCAAGCGCCTCTGCCGCGAGTGCCGCGAGGGAGGCATCAATCTCGGGTATCGCCGCCGTAAAGTCAAGGGCGGAGAGGTCCTCCGCGAGGTCGTTCACGAAGTCGGCCGCACTGTAGGAGACGAAAACGTCGTAGGTGGTCTCATAGGACTTGCCGTAGGAAACCGTCAGCGTCTGCTTAACGGGTGTGCCGCGGTCGGACATAGTGACCTCCCACGGTGCATAGCCCGATACCATAGCCTCGGTAATCGGAATATATTTCGAGAAGGTCGAGGGTGCTGCCGCCTTGACGGTCAGAAAGCCGCCCGAGAGATTAAGCGCCGTCTCGTGGCTTTGATACGAGGTCTTCTTCGGCGCTGTGAAATCAATGCTCGCGGGTGTGTGTACCGTCACCTCAAAGGAGGCCGTGTATACGGTGCCGCCGTCGCGGTACTCGACACCGACCGTCGAGCTGCCGGCAGCCGCAAAATCAAAATCAACCGTAACCTTCTCGCTGTTAAGCGGTACGGTAAAGGTTGTGCCGTTGTCCTTCGCAATTTTGAGCCTGCCCTTATCGTAATTAAAGGCGTCGCCGATAAAGTAGCTCGTGTCGAAGCTCTCGGCAACCATACGCGGTATAACCGTGACTTTGAGCTCGGTGCTGAGGCCACCGTATGAGACCGTCAGCGTTTGCTGACCGAGCCTCGTGCTGTCGTAGCCCGAAACCGATACGTCGGCGTGGTCAAGGGGCATAGGATTTGTAGCCCCGCCCTTAACCACCGAGAGAATACCGCCCGAGAGGTCGAGCTCCTGCCCCTCTACGTAAACGGTGCGAGGGGTATTCGAGCTCGCTATGAAAATGTCGGTAACCTCCGTCTCGCCGCCCCCGCAGGCAACGAGCGAGAAAAGCGAGAGGACGAGTGCCGCAATAATTAAAAATGTAAACCTTAGTTTTCTAAAATTCATATTTTCACCCTGTTTTAATCTGTAGTTGTCAATTCTCTGTAGACGGCGTAAAGAGTAGTGCCGTCGGGAGCGTCCGAGAGGTTATCGGCGGTGTAAGCGACCTCGTCGGAATTTGCCACCGTCGCCCAGCCGAGGAATTCGTAGCCCTCGTGGTAGGGAGAGAAGGTAGCACCGGGAGCTGTTGCATTTGAAAGAGTGCTCTCGCTCTTGGTAAACGAAACAACGTAGTCGCCGTCCTCGGAGAGCGTTGCACCGAGTATGAGTGCGCGGTGCGAGGAATTGAAGCGCTCGTGCCAGTCGGGCATAATTTCCTCAGCCTCGGCAAAGATTGTCGCCGTGCTCATTGAATAGAAGGCGTGCTTACCTATCTCGGTAACCGAGGAGGGAAGAATAACGCTCTCAATCTTAGCGCCACCGCGGAAGGCGTAGTCGCCAATGCTTACGACACTTCGGGGAATAACGAGCTCGGTAAGAGATGCACAGCCGTAGAAGGCGTACTTGCCGATAGAGGTAATACCCGATGCGAGCTTCAGCGAGGTGAGAGACTCACAGCCGCGGAAGGCGTAGTTTCCGATTACCTTAACGCCGGGGGAAATAGTCAGCTCGCGAAGCGCGCTGCATCCGTAGAAGGCGTGAGAGGGAATTTCGGTGAGGCCGCCGCCTACCGTAATGCTCTTAAGGTTCGTGCAGCCATAGAAGGCACGCGCACCGAGAGTCTTAACGCTGTTCGGTATCGTGATTTCGGCAAGGCGTATGCACTTTTGGAAGGCTCTGTCGCCGATAAACTCGACGCCCTCGCCGATAATAACCTCGCCGACGAGCGGAGTCTCGGTCGGGTCGTCCTGCATAATTATACTGCTTTCACCGAGGTTCTCACAGCCCGAGAAGGCGTATGCGCCTATAGTCTTGACCGTTCCGGGAACGGTGAGACCGACCATAGCCGAGCAATGGTAGAATGCCGAGCGGCCGATGTATTCAAGTCCCTCGGGCAAGACGGTAATACCGCCCTCGCCGAACCAGGCGGTAGTACAGCCGTAGAAGGCGTAGTCGCCGATGTATTTAAGATTTTTCGGAATGTTAATCTCGGTTGCGAGCATCTGGAAGTAGAAGGCCGCGTAGCCGACGTATTCAACGGTGTCGGGGAGCTGAATTCCACCTATAACCGTTCCGGTATAGAAGCAATAATCCGCAATACCGCGGGTACCGGGCTTAACCGTGATGCCGCGGAACACGGTGGCCTTCGTGCCCACCGCCCAGTCATCGATATAAACCACGTCGGCCGCACTGTTGTGGGCGCTCGTGCCGTGGAAGGCGTAGGCTCCGACGGTATGGAGAGTGTCGGGGAGCTCCATTTTGAAAAGAGCCGAGCAGTCAAGGAAAGCGTAGTCTCCGATTTTTGTAAGCGAGCTGCCGAGCCTCACCGTCTGAAGATACGGACAGTACGCAAAGGAATACTGACCGACCTCGATAAGGGAGCTGCTAAAAACGATTTCAAATAGCGTATTGCACGCGGCAAAGGCGTAATCGCCGACGTACTTGACTCCGCTTACCGTAACGCTCGAGAGGCGCTGGCACTCGGAGAAGGCGTTGTCTGCAATTCCGTACGTGCCCCTCGGGAGAGCCGCGGCGGTAATATCCTTGTTCTTCGCCTCAATCAGCCAGCCGACCCACTGCGTTTTTTCCTCGTCTAAGTAGTAGCCGAGGGAGAAGTTACCCTCTGCGGCCTCGTAGATAGCCGTTCCCTCGAATGCGGCCGAGCCGATTTTTCTTACTCTGTCTCTGATTTCAACCTTAGAAACCTCCGAGCAGCCGTAGAAGGCCTCGATGCCGATAGTCTCTACCGTCTCAGGCAGAATGAGCTCGGTGAGCAAGGAACAGCCCGTGAAGGCGGCGTTACCGATGTCGGTAAGGCTCTCGCCGAAGTCAATCTCGGTAGCGGCGGTGCAGTTGGCAAACGCGAAGTCATAGAGCACGGAAACATTTTTTCCAAGCTCGATTTTAGTCAGCGACTTACAGTCGGAGAATGCGTACTCGCCGATATGAGTGACGGTGTCGGGTATTTTCGCACTCTCGAGCTCCTGACAGTTTGAGAAGGTATACTCGCCGATAGTGACGATACCCTCGCCGAGCGTTACGGTCTCAAGACCCGAGCACCAGGAGAAGAGGTAATCGGGAAGGGCCTCGACACTGCCGGGAATGGATATAGTCTTTAGCTGCTTACAGCTCTGGAAGGCGTATTCGCCGATCGATTTAAGGCCTTTCGGAAGCTCGACAGAGGTGAGAAGCTTTGAGTTGGCAAAGGCGCTCTTGCCTATCTCGGTGACGAAGTCGCCGATAACTAAGCTCGTAATCGTATCGTTGCCGTATAGCGCCTCGTCGGCTATGCTCGTTACGGGCTTGCCCCTGTAGGTGGGCTTCATAACCACGTCGCCCGCGGCGCTTCCCGCACCGATAAGCTGGTATTCGGTTCTGTTGTTTATGAGCTTATACTTAAGGCCGCTTTCCTCTTCTCTTTTGAATGGGTAGCTTGCCCACGCCGAGGGCTCGACGTCATCGTTACGGCTCTTAGCACGCACTTCAATCGTGTAGCTGCCCGCGGGTAGGTACTCGAGCGAGACGTAGTTGGCCCTCGTCGTCTTTGTACGCTCCTCGCCCGAAATTCTTATCTCGTACGAGGATGCTCCCGCGACCTTATCCCATTTTAGAGTTATTGTGTCGGTGTCAAGGCGGAAGTTAGAGGGCTTCGTCGCGGTATCCTTACAGGAGAAAAGAAGAGCAAGGGAGAGGATAATAAGGCAAATAACGCCTATTCGAATAAGTGTCTTTTTCATATATTCTCCTCTCCTTTATCTTTTTGTCTGTCCCGACATAGCACGCTCGGTGCGCCTGTCGCGGATAATCTCGTGCAGCCACTTCCACTTAAACTTGCGCACGGCAACGTCAAGAAGGAAGAGCACTATAATAATAATTGAAAACAGAACTCTCGGGTCAAGAGTGATATGGCGGAACTCAACCGCGTTCTCGTAGACCTCCTCGGGCTCGGTATAAACCTCGCCGCGGCCGTCGGCCGCAAGCTCTGCGGCAAGAAGCTCTGCCGCCTTTGTATCGGGAAACTCGTTATACTCAAGAGAGTAGGAGAGCGCGCGATATGTGAGCGTCCCGTATATGAGAGTGCCGTCGCTCCTGCGCTTCTGCACGAGAATTTCGTGCACGCCGGGTGCCGTAACCGCGAATTCCACGCGGGAGTAAGCATCGTTGAAGCCTACGCGTATATTCTGAGGCTCGATACCGCTGTCCATAGGAGCGGTAACGGTAATCTCGAGGTACTCCTCCTCGGAAAGCTCCGTGAAGATGTCAAGACGCGTCTTGTAGTTCTCGCCCTCGACCTTAACCTCTATATCCCTTGCCGCGATGCTCGCATCGGGGAATAGATAATTAACTATATTGTTGATTATCGTCGCGCCCGCCTCGCTCGCGAGGAAGTCCGCTGACCAGGTGCCGTTTAGGTCGCAGGCAAAGGTGCCGACGACACCCGCGCCGTAGCTCCACTGGGTGTAAATCGGGGTATAGGTGCCCATAAGAAGTATCTCCGCGCCTTCCTTAGCCTTAAGGCCGTAGAAGCCCATAAGGGAGGGCATATCCTCTTGGAGAACGCCGTTCGTTATCGCCGAGAACTTGGTAATTCTCGGTGTGAAGGGCAGATAGTTAACGTCGGTAATCTTCGAGACCTCGAAGTCCTTCTTTATCGTAGAGGTTGCAGCACTTAGGTCCTTTACGTCGTGGAAGTTCTCCTCGGTACCGCCTGCGTAGTTGGTAAGCATGCTCTTCATCGTGGTTTTTGCGGGGGTGGTGCAATTAACGCCGACAATAGAGGTCGTAATTTTCATATCGGCGTTGTTGCGGAACCACTCCTTATATCTGTCGGAGTCTGCCGCGGAGGGCTCGCCGTCGGTGATGATGATAATGTGCTTTTTCTCAACCTCGGTAAGGCCCATAAGCGCACGTCCGGCGTGCTCGAGCGCGTAGGAGAGAATGGTATCGCCGTTACCCTCGGTGGGAATATTCTGTACGGCGGAGAGAATTTTGTCGCGCTGTGTGCGGGGGGTGAGCTCGAGATGCTCGGTGTAGCTCGTGTAGAAGGACATAATTCCGACGTAGTCACGCTCGGAGAGCAGGTCGATGCAGGCCTCGGCCGCTTTTTTCGCGAAAATAAGCTTGTTCTCGTCATCGGGCAGGGGTCTGCCGTCCTCGTAGGTCGACATACTTCCCGAGCGGTCGATAAGTATCATAACCGCCGTCGGGGGAGTATAGTTTATGACCTCGACGGGGAGCATATCCTGATATACCGAGCCGTACATATCCTCGCGCGTGTAGGCGTTTGCCGTGAAGTCCTCGTCGTTCGGATTTCCGTCGGGCTTGTTACCGCAGACGGTGAAAAGTCCGCCGCCGAAGTCGTATACGTAGCTCTTGAGGAGCTCGGGGAGCTCGGGGGGCATATCGGCGTTCGAGATATTGCAAAGAATAACCTCGTCGAAGGCGCGAAGCTCCTCAATGGTGTCGGGAACCGCCTCGTCGTTAATCGGGAGGACGGTCGCGTTAAGCTCGCCGTCCAGTATTTGGCAGAGCGCGTCCGACTCGCCGTCGATACTCTCGAGCACGAGTATTTTATTCAGTATGTCGAGATAGATGTAGGAGTGATAGCTGTTGTTCTGCACGAGAGTATCCTTGTCGCTCGTAAGCTCAAAGGACATTCTGTGAAGTCCCGGGAGCGCAAACTCAAACGGCACGTCCACCGTCTGGAGCCCCTCGGTAAGCTGTATTTTCATATCAGCTCCCGCGACGTCGGTATCGTAGGGGGTGAGGGTAGCCTCGCCCGAATAGGAGCTCATAAGCGTCAGCTTAACGGTAAAGGGCTCGCCGACGTTGATTTTGCCCTCGGGGCGCTCCATAGATACTATCTGCACCTCGTCGCCTGCCTCCCTGTTCTCGAAATAAACGGTGTCAACCTTTATTCCGCGACCGGCAATCAATTTGACGGTGTTTTTAGCTTTGCCGTCGGTCTCAATTGCATCGGAGAGCAGAACTATTCTCGCACTGCTTGGGTGCTCGAACAGGGTAGCGGCATAGGAGAGCGCCGCCTCAATATCGGTTGCCGTCGTGTCGGGCAGGGGTGCCTTGAGATAATCGTTGTAGAGATTTTCGGTATCGTGTCTAAGCTCCGCCGCGTAAACCTGGTCGAAGCCGAAGGTTACTATACCGAGCTTGAAGTCTCCGTCTGCCGCATCAATAACGGCGCGGAGGAATTCGTCCTTTTTATCGGCGGTGTCCTCGCCGCTTTCCGAGGCATCTATGAGGATAATAACCTCGTTCTCCTCGTTCGGAAGGTCGTAGTCTATCCTCAGTCCCGCAAGAAGCAGCGTGGCGAGCGCGAATACGGTGATATGAAGAATAATGGACACTATGCGGTTTCTCGTGCAGCGATAGCGCTTGTTCATACGGAAATAGGGAATAAACGTAAGAAGCAGCGCGGGTATCATCAAAAGGAGAAGCCAGGGATTTGAAAAAGAAATTCTGAAGTTCGTCATCCTAACCCTCCTTAATTAATACTGCTCACGGGTGTATAGCCACCACTCGGCGAAGAGCAGTGCCACAAGAGCCATAGCGAGATAGTAGAGCAAGAAAATGTCCGTCGTTCCCTCGGTCCCCAAGAAGATGGGATTGATAAGGGCGTCCTCGGTCGGGTGTATGTTACTCTCGGCCCTCGGAATTCTCACGAAGAAGCTCTCCTCGGCGTTACCCGAGAGGGTGGTATACATAGTGGTATATACGCCGTGCTCGGAAAGCGTGAGCTCGGTCGGGAACTCCGTAATGACGGTATCGATGTTACCGCCAACGAGCTCGAGCTCCTCGCCTCGGCAGTTAAGGCTGATTTTGTCGCCAACCTCGAATACGTGCTCGGTGAGAGTAGAGGGCATATAATACTCGATGATGTTGTACATCATGAGAGGGAAATCGAGAAGAAGCGCGAGATTGGAATAGTTAAGGCTGAAGGACATAACGGCAATCTTAGCCTCGGTGTCGTTTTTCGCAATCATTACGGGCTTTCCGTTACAGTACAAAAGATTTTCATATCCGTCGGAGCTCGTAATCTCGCGGTAGCGCGTAACCGTTATACCCGACGGGCTCAGCATATTCGTAATTCTGTGGGGGTCACCCGCACTTAAGGAGGTTTCCTCACCCAAACGGAGCTCGCCGCCTATCATAAAGCCCGCTCCCGCGGGTGCCTTATCGGGGTTGGCGAGAATAACGACTCCGTCGGTGGGCAGAACCGTCGGCATCTCGTGCTCAAAGATGTAGATATCGAAGCCGTCGGTAGCGGCCTCCTCCTCGGGCATAACCTCAACGAAATCAATGTTCCAGCGATATTTAAGCTTATCGCGAAGAACGATGAGAGCCGTGCCGAAGTAGTTGTTCGGCTTAGAGCTCTTATACTGTATACGAAGGGGCTGCTGTCTGCCGCCGTAGAGATAGAAGCTGTTGTCTCCGTCCAAGGAGTCGCGCTCCTCGATATGCGCGTGAGCGTTATTAAAGGCGTAGACGGAAATATCCTCAACGACGTTAATATCTATCTCCTCCTCGAGCACCTTTCCGAAGCATATCGTCTTAACCTCTCCGTTTACACAGGACACGTCCTCGGTAAAAGACATATTGAGAAGCTCGTCGTTTACTCCCGAGAGGTCGAAATAAACTCTGACGTTTGAGTTCCTGCCGTAGCAGGCAACGTCAATCTCGAAGCGGTAATAGTTCTCGACGTTAACGGCGCGCACGTCAAGGATTGCGGCGTTGAAGTCGTTTATGTCACCGATTTTCTTAACCTTAACTCTGTCGGGGTCAGCGTAGCTCGTATCGGTGTAGAGCGTTACGGCGGCTCCCTCGGTGTATGCGGTTATCTCCTCGGCGAGCTCGATAGCCCCCGTGAGGTCTGCGACCCCCTCGGTGCAGGCTGTATCGCCGTCACAAAGCGCATCGAGCGCATCCTTTACCTGCTCGAGTGACGAGGAGTCTGCGCCGCGCACGACGAAGCTCGCCTTGTCTGCGGCGAGAATTATCGAGAGCCGCGTATCCTCCTTTTCGAGAAGAGTCTTCACGTCAGCGTAAGCCGTGTCTACCGCCTCCTCAAATCTCGTTACTCCGCCCGTCTCGGCGAGCATTGATGCCGAGGCGTCGATGATAAGCACGTGCTCCTTTACGTCGGTTGTATCGGTGTCGATATAAGGGCCGACGAGCATAAGGCTCGAGAGCGCGAGAATAAGCATCTGACAGATGAAGATGAGGATATTGCGAAGCCTGTTTATCGGAATGCTTTTCTTTTTATATTTAAGACTTAACTTCCAAACGAAGGTGCTGGAAATTATCTTATTCTGGTAATTCGGCTTGATTATGTAGATGATTATCAGCACGACAAGGCTGATAAGACCTAAAAAACCAAGCGGGGTGAGCCAATTCATGCAATTACTCCTACCTTAAGTAGCTCCTTAAAGAGCATTTTTTCAATCGGATAATCCGTTCTTACGGATATAAAGTCTGCCTCGCGTGAGGAGCAG
Source organism: Clostridia bacterium (assembly GCA_017504605.1). Taxonomy (GTDB): domain Bacteria; phylum Bacillota; class Clostridia; order Oscillospirales; family CAG-272; genus UBA1740. Next base: position 17,331 of record JAFVQW010000033.1, on the reverse strand, counting down.
AATGAGCGCAGCTCTGCCTGCATATCGCGAAGCGCCGCCTCGTAGGCGAGCTGATTTGCGCGGTTTATTCTTATTCTGAGGTTCTTCGGGTCGTCAACTCCGCCCGCCTCGCAGTCGATGAGGTTTACTCTGCCGCTGTACGCGGGGTCGGCCTCGTCGGGGGTCATTACCTGTAAGAGGAGAACCTGCTTCTTCTTGTAGCAGAGGAAGTCCACCGCACGCCGCCAGTCGCTCTCGGTAAAGAAGTCCGAGATTATTACCGCAAGGCCGTCGTTCGTCCCTACTCCCGATGCCCCGCTTATCGCGCGGTAAAGGTCGCCCTCGCCGTCAAACTCTATATTCTCGAGCGCACTCACGGCGTTGAAGAAGGCACGCTTGCCGACGATAGTCCCGAAGGCGTCCTCGCACCTATCTCCCTTTACGAGCTTAAAGGACACCTTGTCCATATTATGCACCGAGAGATAGCCGAGTGCCGCGGCCGCCGCGAGCGTGTAATTCGCCTTCTCAGGCATATCCTTACCCATAGATGCCGAGCAGTCTATGAATATCTGCGTATGCATCTGGCGCTCGTCGGTGAAGAGCTTAAGAAAGAACTTCTCAAAGCGGCTGTACAGGTTCCAGTCTATTCGCCTTATAACGTCACCGAGCATATACTCGCGGTAATCCGCAAACTCTACCGTCTGGCCGTAGGTTCTTACAAGGTGCTTTCCGCCGAAAAATCCGCCGAGATTGGCCCGCAGCTCAAGCGAGAGGGTCTCAAGACGACTGAAGAATTCGTCGTTCAAAAAGGAAGCACTCATTTACTTTCTCCCAAATATACCGCTTTTCTTGGTCTCGGGCTTTTCCGCCTCGGCCTTCTTCTCGGGAGCGATGCCCGCTCTTTGGGACATCTCCTCAACAATCATATTTACTATATCGTCTGCCGATACGCGCTCTGCCACGGCCTCGAAGGTAAGCTTAAGTCTGTGACGGAGAACGGGAAGGGCAAGAGCATTTACGTCGGAATAGGATACGTTAAATCTGCCGTGCATAAGAGCTCTTACCTTAGCCGCGGAGATGAGTGCCTGACCCGCACGGGGAGATGCACCGAGACGGACGTACTTCTTTGCCGCCTCGCTCGCGCACTCGCTGTCGGGGTGGGTCGAGGAGCAGAGCATCATAGCGTATCTCATAACGTCGCTCGCAACCTCGATGGCGTTCGCGGTTCTTCTCATTTCAAGAAGCTGCTCGCCGTCGCAGGCGGCATCGGCAACCTCTGCCATGGTCTTCTGTGTCATGCTGACGATATCCATAAGCTCGTCGAGCGAGGGGTTCTTAACTATAATCTTGAACATAAAGCGGTCCATCTGTGCCTCGGGAAGAGGATAGGTACCGTCCTGCTCTATGGGGTTCTGAGTTGCGAGCACGAAGAAGGGCTCCGCGAGCCTTCTCGACACGCCCATAACGGTAACGGTGTGCTCCTGCATCGCCTCGAGGAGCGCCGACTGTGTCTTAGGCGTTGCACGGTTAATCTCGTCGGCGAGAATGATGTTCGAGAAGATAGGGCCCTCCTGGAACTCGAAGCTCGAGTTACCCTTCTCATCCTTAACGATGATATTCGTACCCGTTACGTCGGCGGGCATAAGGTCGGGGGTGAACTGTATTCTCGAGAAGGGGAGATTGAATACCTTTCCGAGAGAGCGGACAAGACGGGTCTTTCCTACTCCGGGAACTCCCTCAAGGAGCACGTTTCCGCCCGCAATCATTGCGATTACCGCGCCCTCGATTACCTCCTCTTGGCCTATTACGTCTCTTTTTATCTGTGTGAATATATTCTTGCACTGCTCGCTGAAGCTCGTGATGTTCTGTTCGGTTATCATAATATTTACGCCTCTTTCTTAAATGTTTTTTAAACTATTCCGAGGTAGGCCTCGATAATAGCACGTTCCTCTTCGGTTAGATTGTCGGCATCCTGCTCAAGACGCTCGAGAAGCATCTTCTGATATGCTTCAAGCACCTCGCGGTAGTAGGTGGCACCGTCTATAATCTGGTTGGCCTCCTCGTATTTACCGCCGCCCGCAGCGGGCTTATCACTCGGCTGACTCGGTTCTTTTCCTTCCTTATCCGCATCGGGATCGGGCTTCGGCTGACCCTCGTCGTCCTCGTTTTCTATTTCGTCCTCGTCTTCCTCGTCAATAGGCTCGAAGATTGCTATATAGACTACGTCCGCGGTGATGTTTTTGTCAAGACGGCCGGGCTCTGTAAGGCCGTCGTCCCACTCGACGAATATGTATCCGTCCTCTGCCACGGCGACGACGGAGCTCGTGCTCTGTCCCGAGAGAACCAGCTGCTCGCTGACACCCTCAATATAACCGCCCTCCTCGGCGTCGTAGGTGACGATGTAGCGTATCTCGTCCTCTTTTCCCGCGGCGTCTGTAATAAGGTCACGGCCGGAGGGAAGAATTCCGAGAAGCGAGAGAAGAGATACGGTAAGCATAGCCACGGCGAGCACGCCGAAAACGGCAAGAAGCACGGTGACGGTGCGCGAGAGCCTAACCTTGAGGCTCTTCGCGTTAACTCTTTCGAGCTCTCGCCTGGCATCCTCACGCTGAAGGCGCGCTATGACGGTATCCTCGTTTTCATATTCAACCATCGTGACGAGCCTCTCCTCAAGTCCGAGGCGGTCAACGCTCCTCGCACCGGATAATGCGGTGGGGCGGAATTTTCTGAAGTAAAGGTATACGGCCGAGACGACGGTGACGGCGGCAAGCAGTGCCACCGACAGCCAGAAGCCATCGAAGCCGATAAGCCAGGTAACAAGGGCACAAATGAAAGCACAGGCGAGGCCGGGAACAGCTCCGCAGAGCGCCGACAGAATAACGGCGTTTCGCCAAAGGCGTGAATAGTGCTTTTCAAAATGCTTTTTTGCGCTCATTAAAAAATCCTTTCCGAGCGACGTTGTCGCTCAATTGCTTTGCACCCCGTGGGTGCGCCTCGGAGCAGGGAGGTACCCCGAGGCATTTTGAGTTAAAAATTATTTTCCGTTTTTGAGGTTTATCCAGCCCTCAATCATTTCCTGAATGGCATCGCCGCTGAGGCCGTTTTCATCGCCGAATTTGCGAAGAGCCTTCTCCTCCTCATCGGTGAGCTTGTCGGAGCCGCCGATGTCGCCCGATTTCTTGTACTCGGCCCAGGCGGTCTCTATTGCACCTCTTTGCTCCTCGGAGAGCTTGTGCTTCTCGGTGAAGCTGTCGAGGCGCGCGATTTCCTCATCGGTGAGAGAGGAGCGCTGCTCGTAGAGCGTCTTCATATAGGAGAGCCAAGCGTTCCCTATCTCTTCGGTGAGCTTCGCGTCGATTTTGTGCTCGTTGCAGAAGGCGGTGAGAGCCTCCGCCTGCTCGGCGGTAAGCGTGTCGCCGGGCTCCTCGGTAACGCCTGTCGCCTTGAGCTTAACCCACTCGAGGCCGAGAGCCGTCATCTGCTCGTCGGTGAGACCGAGCTTGTTACAGAAGGCCGCGAGCTCTGCCTGCTCGGAAGCAGTAAGACCCTCGATGAGCGAGCCCTGTGCAAACACAAGAGTAGCCTCGGTGTTCTTGAATGCGGCGGCAGAGTGTGAGAGCTCCTCCTCGGATGCCGTATCAAAGTAAATGGTAGTAGCTGCGGTAAGTCCCGCAAGAGCGCGCTCGGAGAAGGTAGCCGCGCGGCTCGAGAAGTGAATTTCGGCAAAGGAGGTGCCGTAGAGCGCCTCGTCGTATATCTCCGCGAACTTCGGCTTGGTGTTAAGGACGCCGGTAAGAGACGAGCATCCGTAGAATGCCTTTTCGTTAAGGACGACGATGTAGGAGAGGAGCTCGCTGCTCGTAAGAGACGAGCAACCGTAGAACGCACGCTCGCTTATGCCCATCATCTCGGGGATTAGGTCTTCGTTAAGATCGACCGTCTTAAGAAGAGTACAACCCTCAAACGCGGAAACGCCGATAGTATGGAGCTTGCCGGTAACAACGACGCCTGTAAGCTTTTCACACTCGGCAAACGCCGCCTCGCCTATTTCAGTGACGCACGCGGGGAGCTCCACGCTCTGAAGAGCCGAGCAGCCGTAGAACATCTTAGTTCCTATATACGCATCGACCGACGCGTGGAAGGTAACGCTGACGAGGCTCTTGCAGTTAGCAAATACGCCCTCGGCGTAAAGAGAGCCGATGCTCTCGTCGATAACGAGCTCGGTGATGCCGGTGCCGGCATACATATAATCGGAGTAGGAGCTCTGACCGCGGAAGTAAACGGGTGCGGTAAGGGCTACGCAGTTTTCGAAGAGGTGCTCTCCCACTCTTACCGAGGAAATTCTGCTCTCAAGCTCGAAGCTCGAAAGAGAAGAGCACTCCGCAAATGCGTAGTCGCCGATATTCGTTACCGTGCTCGGAATAAATACGTTGTTAAGAGAGGAGCAGCCGAAGAAGGCGCGGTCTCCGATAGTCTTAACCGTATTCGGTATATCGATGCTGACGAGGCTGTCGCAATTCTCGAAGGCCTTGTCGGGAATAGTGCTGATTGCGGTCTTGTTCGGGTATACCATAGTCTTCAGGGGAGCACCCGCAAAGGCACCGCTTTTGATGTAAATAACCTTGTCGGGAATGACGTAGGTGTCCGCCGTGTTGGAGGCGAGGTAGGAAATAAGCGTAAGCCCCGTGCTGTCAAACAGCGCACCGTCACGGAAAACGAAGCTCTTGTTATTGGCATCGATAGAGAGGACGGTAAGGCTCTTACAGCTTGCAAAGGGGTTAGCGCCGATAGTCGTCGCCGTCGAGGGAATGAAGACCTCGACCACGCTCGCGCAGTTCTCAAAGGCAAAGTCGCCGATAGAGGTAAGACCCGTCGAGATAGCAACGCTTCTGAGAGACGAGCAGCCCGAGAAGGCGTACGCGCCTATGCTCTTAACCGAGTAGGGAAGCGAGAGTGTCTCAATGTTCGAGCAGCCGAAGAATGCGTAGCTGCCGATAGAGGTCATATTCTGCGTGAACGAGAGATTTTTGATATTTATGTTGCTGTTGTAGAATGCGTAGCTTCCTATCGACGTAAGCGTGGGAAGCAGAACGATATCGGTAAGACGTGGCGTGTTCTCGAATGCGTTGTCGGCAATCGAGGTCAGCTTACAGCCGTCCGCGAAGGTCACACTGTTAAGCGACAGACAGCCCGAGAAGGCGCCCTTGCCAATAGAGGTTGCGGTAGCGGGAATAACGACGGCCTCAATTTTTTCGCAGTCGCGGAATGCCCACTCGCCGATAGTCCTAACTCCGCTCGGAATATTGACTATTGCGAGCTCGGTACAGCCCGCAAAGAAGCTCGCGGGGATAGAGGTCATCGCGTTGGAGAGCCTTACCTCGGTAAGCGCGGTACAGCCCTTGAATATGTCTGCACCGAAGGAGGAAAGCCTATCTCCGAAGGTAACCCGCTGAAGCGAGGTACAGCTCTCAAAGACGTTCTTGCCGAGAGAGGTGAGCTTGCTGTCCGTGCCGAAAAGCGCCGACTTAAGCGAGAAGCATTCTTTAAACGCATAATCGCCGACCGAGGTAACGCTGTCGGGAATAATAACGTCGGTGAGTACCTCACAGTTTTTAAACGCGTTTGCTTCTATTTTAGTAACACCGCTTGAGATAACGAGCGTCTCAAGCTCGCGGCAGCCTGCGAACGCATTCTTTGCTATCGTCTTAACGCTCTGGGGGATCGTTATACTCGTGATACCGGAGTTTATAAACGCCTTTTCTCCGATAGAGGTAACGCCGCTCGGCATATCGAACACCCTAAGAGCTTCGTCGTTGTAGAATGCCTCCTTGCCTATCGTCTTGAGTGCCGAGCCCTCTGCAAAGGTAACGCTCTCAAGCTTGAAAGCAGTGTAGAACGCCTTATCACCGATAGAGGTGAGCGAGGAGGGGAGCACGACGGATTTAACGTTAGATTGGAAGAATGCCTCGGAGCCGATTGACGTCAAGCCCGCGGGGAAGATAACCGTGCTGCCCTGGAAGGAGGCGAAGGCTCCTTCTGCAATGGTTTTAACGCCTGCGGGAATCGTAAACGTGTCGCCAATTTTCGGTGGGCAGGAATAGATAACCGTGCCGTCCTTGTTCATCAGAACGCCGTTGACGGACACAAGCGCGGGGTGGCTCTCATCAACGATAAATCTCTCGAAGCTCGGGCATCTCAGCGTGATGCTCGCAATAGAGGAGAGATCTGTTATACCGTTCGAGATTTTGAGCGTACGAAGATTGTTACAGCCCTCGAAGGCCGTCTCGCCGAGAGAGATAACGCTGTCGGGTATTTCGTAGCTCTCAAGGCCCCTCATGTGCTTAAACGCGCCCTTGCCTATCGTATGGATCGCAATATTTGCGGGATCCTCATATATGATGGTTGTAAGGCGGTCACAGCTCATAAAGGCTCTGTCGCTTATGATTTCCAGCGTCTTCGGAAGGAAAACCGAGGAGAATTTACAGGATGCGAATGCCTCAACTCCTATTTCCTTAAAGCTCGAGCCCGCGGGAATATCAAGGGCATTGAGATATAAGAGATTAGAGAAGGAGTAGCTGCCTACCTCGGTAATCTTCGGCAGCGTGAGCTTCGTAATACAACCGCCGTTACGAAGAGCGGAGGTCTTGAACGCAACCCCCTTTGCATCGGTGTTGAATTCGAGCTCTATCCCGGATATGGAGGCGATATTGCCCTTATCGTCTCTTTCCATGGGATAGTAAGCCCAGTTCATATCGAGCGTATAGCTGTTTATCGAGGCGGTATGCGCGGGGAAGTAAATGTATTCAAGAGGACTCTCAAATCCGCCTTGCGCGGGGCGGAAGACCGCGTAGCTCTGTGCCGACTGAGCTACGAAGGAGCCGATTTCGAGAATAGGCTCGCTGTAATTCGGGTCGCTCTTGGGCAGGTCGAGGAATACGATGCGCTGAAGGCGGGTATCCCAGAACGCGCGTGTCTCTACGAGTATTACGTTGCTCGGAATTTCTACGTTACCGGTTTTATATCTCGGGCAGAAAACGAGACGAAGCGTATCGTCAACGTTCTTGAGATAGAGAATTCCGTCCTTTGCGTAGAAAATGTTGTTGGCCGAATCAACCTCAACGGTGTGAAGCCTGGTGTTACCTGTAAATACGTCCTCAACCGTATGAATGTCGTAGGTCTCGTTGTATCCGCCGAGCTCCTTCAGGTGGTCGGGGAGAAGTACGCTGTCTATTTTCGTATTTGCGAAGGCGCCGGTCTCAATTCTGAGCTCTCTTTCGGGGCCGCCGTTTTCGAAGCTCACGCGCTCAAGAGAGGAAATCTTGAAGGCGTTTGCCTTTATAAGACTGACGTTCGCGGGGATGTAAACCTCGGTGAGCTTGGTTCCCTCAAACGCGCTCTCGGCTATCTCGTCTATGCCGGAGCCGAGGGAAATCGAGGTAAGCCCCGTGTTGTAGAAGGCATACTTGCCTATTCCGTCGATTTTAGCCCCCTCGGGAACGGTAATGTTAGTGAGAGAGGATATGGCGGAGAAGGCGTATGCTCCGATTTGCGATATGTTGCTCGGTAGGCTGAGGCTCGAGAGCGAGGTGCCCTGGAATACGCCACTGCCGCTCGCGGCTGACATCGTACCCAGCACGAGGCCGTAGGAGCTGTTGTTGAAGGTAACTGTATTAAGCCTTGATGCACCTGCAAAGGCGGCATCTCCGATAAAGATTATTCCCGCGGGAATTTCTATCTCGGTAAGATACGAGGAGGCGAAGGTATGGTCCTCAATTCTCGTAAGGCCCGAGGGAATGGTGAAGCCCGAGAAGCGCGCGCCAAAGAAGGCGTAAGCGCCGATGGAGCTCGTTGCGCTCGGAAGGGTAGCCTCGGTGAGCCTCGAGCAGTTATAGAAGGCTCTCTCGCCGATAACGAGCTCGGTCGTGCCCGCACCGCCAAGGGTTATCTTCGTGAGATTTGAGCAGCCGGAGAAGGCCTCGTTGCCTATCTCAAGGAGCTCGTCGCCGATAACGAGAGACTTAATTTTAGTGTTGCCCTTGAATACTGCGGGACCGATTTTCGCGAGGCTCTCCCAGGGGAGCTTCGTAAGGTCGCCGTCGAGATTCTTCGGATAGAAGAGAAGCTCGGTAAGCCCGCTCGTATAGAGCGCGCCGCCGAAGGACTGGTAGTTGGCGTTACCCTCGGCAACCGTTACCTCCTCGAGCGACCAGCAGCCGTCGAATACGGTGCCGTCGAACTTAGCAAGTGTCTTAGGCAGGTGCACGGAGGCGAGCCTCTCGCAGCCCGAGAAGACCGACGAGCCGAAGGAGAGAGTAGAGCTTCCGCCCTCGGCGAAGCTGACCTCGGTGAGGTATTTACAGCCCGAGAAGGCCGAGCCGTTGATTTTTATCGTCGATTTATGAATGGTAAGAGAGGTAAGCGCGGTGCAGTTTTTGAATGCGCTCTGGCCAATCTCGAGGATAACCGCACTGTCGGCGAAGTCGAGCGCTTGGAGCGCGGAGTTGCCCGAGAAGGCGTTTGCTCCGATAGTCGGTACGAGAACCGACTCGCCTACGGAGAAGCTCGTAAGCTTGGCACAGGAGGCGAAGGCGCTCGCGCCTATCGTGATTGCCTCTACGTCCTCGGCACCTGCCTCACCTACGAGGGTAACGGTCTCAAGCTTCGGGCAGCTCGAGAAGGCGGCGGAGCCTATCGACAGTGCGGAATATCTCGGACCCGATACGGTAACGCTCGTGATTGACGAGCAGCCGTAAAATGCGTTAGCGCCTATCGTCCTGATGTAGCCGGGTATGGTAACCGAGGTAATTCTCGAATTGTTTTTAAATACGTCGGCGCCTATTCCCGAAATACCTATCGGGGGAGTGAAGTCGCCTCTGACGGTCTTCGGAGCGTAGAGAATGGTTTTGCCCGCGGGGTTGGCATCGCAAAGGAAGTTATCGACCGCGGTATAGTGACTGCCGCCGTCCTCTACGACGAGCGTTGTCAGGGTGGAGAGAAGATTTAGAGTATATGTAGCATCGTCGAAGGGGGTGATTGCCGCAGGGAGCTTAAGCGTTTTAACTCCTCTGAGTCCGACGAAGGCGTCCTTGTGTATAGTTACGGGCTCGCTTCTGCCGTACTCGAATTCAATCGTGTTAAGGTCTGTGCAGTTGAATAGCGAGCTCTCGGCAAGATAGGTTACGCCGGTAGATATAATCAGCTTCTCTACCGCAGCGTAGTTGAAGGCGTAGGGACGGATATTGTCAACCTCTTCGGGAACGGTATATTCGCCGCTCTTCGCCCTCGGGAATATTTCAAGGTAGGTCTTATCGGACGCGGTGTCGTGATAAATCAGCGCGCCGTCCGAGGAGGAATAGAAGGTTTCGTAGGTGCCCTCGGCTCCCTTATACACCTCGAAGGACTCGAGCGCGGTGCAGTTCTCGAACGCACCGACGCCTATCTCCTTAACCGTGTCGGGAATGTAGATGAAGCGAAGACGGGTGCAGCTGTTGAAGGCGTTGTCGAGAATTCTCGTAACGGGCTTACCCTCGTAGGTCGAGGGAATTCTTATGCGTATTCCGTTTTTAACGTTTGAGCCGCCGCGCACGCCGAAGGTACCGTCGCCCTGGAGCTCGTAGGAGAGAATATCCATCTCCGAGTCAAAGAAGGGATAAATCTCGGTGTCCTGCGTTAGAGGGTAGGGAGCTAACGAGTAGCCCTCACCGTCTGTCAGCTTAATGCCGGTACCCGCAGGACCTGTGTACCAACCCAGAAAAAAACCCGTGGAATTATCAACCGATGTGGGAATGGGGAGCACGAACGCGCTCATATATTTAACCCACTCGGTGCTTCCGTTTTCAATGTTGCCTATAACCTCGGGGTCGACGACGTAGGTCATGCCGTAGAGGTTGGGAATCCAGTTAGCGTAGAGTGTAAGCGCGCCGCTGAAAAGGCGGTCCTCGGTGTACTGCTTTCCATTGTTCTCTGCGGCACCGGGAACGTTGTACCAGCCGCCGAAGGTATAGCCGCTGTTTACGAGATTTTCAGGTAGCGTCATATAGTCACCGATTGCAAGATACTCGGTGATGTCACCGATTTTTGCGGAGCGGGTCATATACTTGACCTCGTACGCGGTGACCTGAATACCGACGAACTCGGAGAGGGGAATATCCGCGCATCTTACCTCGATGAGGTTGATGCCCGCCTTGGTGAGCGTGACGCGAAGAGAGGTAGCGCCCTCGACGGGAATTATCTCGCCGCCGTTTACGCGGACCTCGTAGCTGTCAGCACCGATAACGGCAGACCAGAATACCGTGTTGGAGTTGTAGGAGAGGGTGGGGATAAGAGAGCCGAAGCTCGCGTTTACCGCATCGCTCTCGGTGGAGCTCTGGCTGCCCACGATAGCTCTTACCGTAATGGCGTAGGTTGCATCGGAGGAAAATTCAATTCCCGCATCGCTGAGGTTGAAGGCGGTAGCCTCAACCACGAAGGACTTGGAGCCGACCTTAAGCTCATAGCTGTCGGCGCCGGTGTCGCTCCAGGTGACGGTCATACCGTTTATGCTAAGGCCCGTGGGTGTCGCTGGCGCACTCTTGGTAGCGGTAAGCTCCTTAGGCTCTCCCGAGAGATAGCCGTCGGTCACGGGAATAACGCTGAGGGTCATCTCGCCGGTGTAGCTCTTAACCGAGAACACGTTAGAGGTGTACCTCGTATAAGTATAGGTCTTTCCGCCGACGGTCAGGGTAACGGTGTAGCTCGTAGCATCCTTAACCGTCTCCCAGACGAAGGCATCACGTGCCTCGTCGTAGATTATCACATCGACGGGCTCGAGAGCTCTCTCGTATACGAAGGTGCGGGAGGTGGAGCTTGCATAGCCCGCCGCCATAGCGGTAACGGTGAAGCGAATACCGCCCTTCTGCATTTTACAGCTGTTAAAGTTGTATATGGTAGAGGTCGAATTGTCAAAAAGGGTATGATTGTGGCTGTCGTCGCCGCAATCCACGGTAATGAGATATTTCTCGGCGTTTTCCACCTCTGTCCAGACGAGAACGCCGTCGATTACGCGGAAGCCGCCCGCTCTGTCAAGCGATTTGTTGGCGTAATATCTGAGTGTCGGCTCCGAGGTCTTGCCCGTCGCAACGGCGGTGACCGATATTACGTACTCACCCGCATCGAGAAGGCCGAAGTCGAGGCTCTTCGCCGTGGTGCCGAGGCTCTCGTTGTCAACTATAACCGTTCCGTCGGGAGCGGTTACGCTGATGCGGTAGCCCGTCGCCTTGTCAACCTTACCCCACCTGATTCCGCTCTCGCTTACGCTTACAAGCGGGGAGGCGAGCTTGTCGGTGTCGCTTTCAACCCAAACGGCAAAGAGGGTGGTGTCGGAGGTAAGCACGGTATCGTCGGTATAGGCGTAGGAGAGCCTCTCGCCGTCATCGTACATACTGATGAACCAGCCGCCGAAGGTATAGCCCTCGCGCTCGGGAGCCGTAACACCGAAAAGACGTCCGCCGAGTGTCTTGATAGCGGGAATCTCGGGAGCACCCTCGTATCCGAGGTTAAAGTCCGCGACGTATTCCGATGCGCCGAGCTCGGTGGGAGTGAAGCGGGCGTAAATCGTGGTATTCTCCTTGATTACCTCGCTTGTGAAGTCGTAGGGCACGGTGAGAGCCGCATCCTTATACCAGCCGACGAACACCGCGTTCTCCTTCTTAGGGTCGGCGGGCTGTGTCGCACGCCTGCCGTTTACAACGGTGAGCGCGGGGGGAACCGTGCCGCCGTCGGTATAGAAGCTGACGGTGTATTCGGTTTTTCTGAGAAAGCTCATAACCGACTCGCCGAGCGAGAGCTTAAGCGTATCGCCAAGGAGGCTTGCCGTGGCGGTGCCGTCCTCGTCTATCGCAAAATCAAGGCTCAGCGTATCACCGCTTACCGTATATTCGCCGGACTTGTTGTATTCGCGTCCCGCGATGGTAAACTTGTTACCGCTGTTGAGGGTGAGGATAATTTCGTCGTCCTCTACCTCGTAGTAGTAGATACCCGTTTCCTTGCCCTCGGGTATCGTGGGGTTCTCCTCGGGCTTGGGCTGAAGGGCGAACACGATTGCCAGCACGGCAGCTGCTGCGAAGAGCACCGTCATAGCGACAAAGGCGTAGAACCATTTGCCCATCTTAGTGAAGAAGTTTGACATAAAGACCTCCATTTGTTTATATTGCTGCCCGCGTCCTGCGCGGGAAAATAATCCGTATAAATATTTTAAAAAAATAAAAAATCACGGCGCTAAAATACCGTGACCTAAGAAAGGCACAAATACCAAGTAGCGCAACACCCCCAAAACAGAGGGTGACAGTCGCGCCGATGTTATCGTCGCGCCCTAACCGAGACCCGCGGACAAGCGGCTCAGGGTTATCGGCGGCAGCCCCTTTCCCACGCGAGAGCTACGTGTCCCTCCCGCGCTTATAATGGCAACCGCGCCTCTATTTGTAATTTGTCACTTTATTATAGCACAAAGGGCAAATGCTTGTCAATATATATAAGAAATATAATTGTAATTTTTTGTAAAATAAGGGCGGGGCGTGCAATTTAACACGCCCCGCGACATCATTGATATATTGTAAACAATTGTTTGGATTTAAACGTCAATTCCAAGAAATTTCTTGGCAAGGATACCGACGCCGAAGGAAATTACAGATACGCCGATGCTGATGAGCGACATCTCAAGAAAGCGTGAGAGGAAGGGCTGGTCCTGAGCCACCGAGGTGTAGTAGGTGAAGGCCGCGATGATGATAACGATAATGAGGAGCATGCATATCAGGGCAGGTATAAACTGCGTGGGTGCGAAAAGAAGATAAGGAAGGACGAGCAGAACGACCGTCAAAAGATACGCAACTCCCGTATAAGAGCAGGACTTCAGCGCATCGGTGCGCCCCTCGCTCTTAGCCGACAGGAATTCACTTGAGGCCATAGAGAAGGTTGCCGATATTCCGACAATGAGACCCGACAGTGCAACGAGGCGGGTGTTTTGCAGGGCGAAGGTAAAGCCCGCGAGGCTGCCCGCGAGCTCGACGAGTGCATCACTCAGACCAAGCACCATGCTGCCGACGTAGTGTAGGCTCTCCTCATCGAGAATTTTAAGAAGCGAGGCCTCGTGCTCCTCCTCCTGCTCTCTTATATGAATGCTCTCGGGCACCTCGTCGGCGAGCAGGGCGTATTCGCGCTGTGCGCCACCCTCGCCGCGCTCCATAAGCTTAAGAGCAAAGGTAAATCCGAGAAGCCTCGCGAGGAGGGTGTACTTAAACACCTTGGCGCGTTTTGGCTTCATTTTTATCCCGGTATATTTCTCCCAGGTGTGATAGTGCGCGAGCTCCTCCTTTGATAGGCGAAGAAGCGTTTCCTTGTTTTCCTCACCCTTTGCGAATTTTGCTATTTTTTCGTAAATAACGCTTTCGGTGAGCTCGCTTTGCTGCATCTTTTTGATGATTTTCAGTGCTGGTGCCGACAGATTTTTTTTCATAAATATAACCTCACGTAATGAAAAAGATTTGTTTTTTTACAAAATTTAGGGTTTATTTGTCGCTATCTCTGAACTGAAGGGAGTAGAGGTCGCGGTAAACTCCTCCCGCGGCGATAAGCTCCTCGTGCGTGCCGTGCTCGGTTACGAGACCGTCCGTGATTACGGCAATCTCGTCGGCACCGCGAACGGTGGAGAGACGGTGCGCCACGACGAGGGTCGTTCGCCCGAGACAGAGCTCGTCGAGAGCCTCTTGAATAAGAAGCTCGGTGGTGTTATCGAGTGCGCTCGTCGCCTCGTCGAGAATAAGTATTGCGGGGTCCTTTAAGAATACCCGAGCTATCGAAATTCTCTGCTTCTGACCGCCCGAGAGCTTAACGCCGCGCTCGCCTATCTCGGTGTCGTAGCCGTTTTCGAGCGTCATAACGTAGTCGTGAATATTGGCGCGCTTCGCCGCCTCGACAATCTCCTCGTCCGTAGCACTCGGGCGACCGTAGAGAATGTTTTCGCGTATCGTACCCGCAAAGAGAAATACGTCCTGCTGAACTATACCTATATTTTTTCTTACCGAGTCAAGCGTAAGAGTATTTAGGCTCTTGCCGTCAATAGTAATATCTCCGTCCCCCTCACCGAGGCGATAGAAGGCGGGCAGAAGGTGGCACAGGGTTGTTTTTCCGCCGCCCGAGGGGCCGACGAGCGCGAGCTTTTTACCCCGCTCAATCGAGAGTGAGACGTCGTGGAGAACCTCCTTCGTGGGCTCGTAGGAGTAGCTGACGTTTTTGAATTCTATGTCACCCGATACGTCGGTAAGCTCGACGGCCCCGGGAGCATCGCTCTCGGGCTCCTCGTCCATAATCTCAACGAAGCGACGGAAGCCGCTGACACCGTTCTGGAATTGCTCCATAAAGCCGATAAGAGTGTTGACGGGGCTGATAAAGAGGTTAACCGAAACGATGAAGGTGGAGTAGTCGCCGAAGCTTATCCGCCCGAAGTAGAGGAAGAAGCCGCCGGCTATAAGAATGAAAATGTTGAATATATCGGTGATAAACGAGGTGGAGGAGTGAAATTTCGCCATAGCGCGATAGGCCCTGTGCGAGGCATCGACGAACTCGTCGTCGCCGTGCGAGAACTTCTCAATCTCCATATCGGCATTCGTGTAGGCCTTGGTAACGCGTATGCCCGTAACGCTGCTCTCAACCGCGGCTTTTATCGTAGCGTTGCTCTGCCGCCTGTCGTTGAAGGCACGCTTCATTGCGCCCCTGTAGTGCATGGTTACCAGAACGAGTATCGGCACGCAGGCAAATATAATAAGGGTAAGTATCCAGTCGATAGTAACGAGGTAGGAAAACGAGAGGATAATCATAACCGAGCTGATAAGCAAATTCTCGGGGCCGTGGTGCGCGAGCTCGCACACCTCAAAGAGGTCGCTCGTCAGTCGGGTCATAATCCGTCCGGTCTCGTTGTTGTCGAAAAAGCGGTAGGGAAGCCTCTCAAGGTGTGAGAAGAGGTCGCGGCGCATAGCCGACTGCATTTTCACGCCGATTATATGACCGTAGTATTGCACGAAATAGCGCAAAAGCATACGCACAATATAGAGTGCGAGAACGGCAACGCCCGCAATAACTATTGCGAGATACATCTTATTCGGGATAAAATCGTTAAGCATCCTGTTCGTAACTATCGGATAGACCATGCCTATAACCGATATTAGGAGCGATGCGAGCATATCGAGCGCGAGCATTTTCTTATGCGGCGCGTAATAGCGTAAGAACCTTTTCAGCATATGGCTCACTACCTTTCGGGCTTGAATATACAAATTATAACATATACCGAGCGGGTTTTCAAGAAAAACGGACAAAAAAACAAGACAAAAGCACAAAAAAATTCAGGGATATTGCGCTCGAAAAAAAACTCTGTTATAATGAAGAAAAAAACAAAGCGAGGAGAGAAAATATGTCGCTTACGTACATAGTAAACGGAAAAATTATTCTTCCCGATGCCGCCATAGAGGGCAGGGCGCTTGCCTTCGATACCGAGAGCGGTAAGATAGTCGGGCTCGTCGATGCCGTCCCTGCCGGCGCCGATATTATCGATGCCGAGGGAAAGCTCGTTGCCGCGGGCCTTGTGGATATTCATATTCACGGCTATCTCGGTGAGGACACCTGCGATGCATCTGTCACGGGACTTCGTAAAATGGCGTACGGAGTCGCGAAAAACGGTGTAACCGCCTTTCTTCCCACCACTATGACGGTGGCGAAGGAGGAGATTGTCGCGGCGCTTAACGCCGTGCGCAGTGTAAAGGCCGAGAGTGCCGTATGGGACGGCGCCGAGATACTCGGCGTGCACGCCGAGGGCCCATTTATCAACCCCTCGAAGAAGGGTGCGCAGGCGGAGGAGAATATTCTCACCCCCGATGCCGACTTCATTATTGAAAACAGCGATATTATTAAATCTGTAACTCTCGCTCCCGAGATGGATGCGGGGCATAAGTGCATCAAGGCGCTTGCACAGAGGAGCGACGTTCTCGTGTCTATGGGACATACCGACGCCTCGTTTGACGAGGCTGTCAGCGCCGTCCGCGACGGTGTCCGTCACGCGACCCACCTCTTTAACGCTATGTCGGCGCTCGCACACCGCAACCCCGGTGTCGTCGGTGCCGCTCTCTCGTGCGAGGGAGTGTCTGTTGAGATTATTGCCGATACCTTCCATATTAATCCCGGTCTTTACTCGCTCGTAGAGAGGCTTAAGGGAGATAAGACGGTTCTCATCACCGACTGCACACGCGCGGGCGGTATGCCCGACGGCGAGTACGACCTCGGCGGTCAGCCGATTTTCCTTAAGGGCATTGAGTGTCGCCTTGCCGACGGAACTATCGCGGGCAGCGTGCTTAAGCTTAACGAGGCCGTGAGGAACGTGCTTCGTCACACCGACCTCTCGCTTTCCACCGTATTCAATATGGCCTCGCTGAACCCCGCACGTGCGATAGGCATGGACGGCAGCATAGGCTCGCTTGAGGCAGGTAAGGATGCCGACATTATAATAGCAGATGAAAATATAAATATAGTCAGGACGATAAAGAAAGGAAGAACCATCTATGTTGCTTAAGGTTAAAGCACCCCTTGACCCCGGCTTTATGCCGATGGCGGTCGTATACCGCGAATTTGAAGAGAAGGTAAAGGCTGTCGGCGGACAGACTCTCACAATCGGACTTGTGAGAAACGGAGGACTTATCTCGGTTTACACCGTTGAGGTATTTAAGGACGGCACGGGCCACGACGAGGAGAACCACGACTTCGTCGAGAGAATTGTAAAAACACTGCTCTGGGCTCGCGGCGGCTATAAGATTATTATTTCGGGCTCGCCTGTTATTGCCGAGAGAATTAAGGCTGATTACGCCGTCGGCGGTATTCGCGAGTTCGACCGCGACTTTATGTCGGGCGTTTATGAGACACCCTTTGAGGTTGTGGCCTCCGAGTGCGCACCCGTCGAGAACGAGGCGGCGTCTCCCGTCGGCCGTCACCTTGACGGCTGCCGTATCGGCTTTGACGCGGGCGGAAGCGACCGTAAGGTCAGCTCGGTCGTCGAGGGTGAGGCAACCTACTCCGAGGAGGTCGTCTGGTTCCCGAAGCTTCAGAACGACCCGCAGTATCACTACGACGGAATTATGAGTGCTATGAAGACCGCGGCATCGAAGATGCCGAGGGTAGACGGTATCGGCGTATCTACCGCGGGTGTCGTCGTCGGCAACCGTATTATGACCTCGTCGCTCTTCCTTAAGGTAAAGAATGAGAACCCAGAGGCCTTCGAGCGCGTTGTAAAGAATATCTACACCGATATTGCAAAGGAATTCGGAGACGTGCCGATTG
>JAFVQW010000032.1 GCA_017504605.1 Clostridia bacterium | reverse complement strand
GGTCAGAGATGTAAGCACAGTAATGTGTTCAGTTGACTGATACTAATTGACCGAGGGCTTGAACAATCTTCTTTGTTCAAGCGTTGCTTCGCTTCGCTTCGTTTCAAACGCTTTATTCGGTTTTCAATGGACAGATACTGTCCTTTGACGACATTCCTCCTTAGCTCAGTCGGTAGAGCGCATGACTGTTAATCATGATGTCGCTGGTTCGAGCCCAGCAGGGGGAGCCATTTTAAAAACCATATAACCTTTCTATATGCACCTCTAGCTCAGTTGGTAGAGCAACTGACTCTTAATCAGTGGGTCCAGGGTTCGAGTCCCTGGAGGTGCACCAAAAGGTTATATGGTTTTTGCTTTGTACGGACAAAAAAACGCTTCGTTCGGTGCACAAGTTCTAATTGAACAAGCAACTGACTCTGAATTTGCTACTTGTCGGTCGTACACGACAAGTGACGCAAGATACCGCATGCGCGGTATGCAGTGGGTCCGGGGTCGGAAACTCGTCAGAGTTTTCGAGGGGAGCGGTAGTGAATAACAGTCCGGTGGACTGTTAGAGCCGCGGAAGACCGAGCGCGCAGTTCGCGCGAGACCGAGTCCCTGGAGGTGCACCAAAGGATTAAACACTTTTTATTTTTTCTTCGCACCAAGCGAAGTTCGCGATTAGCCAATTTTCAAGGAGATATAAATGGGAAAATTCGACGGTATTTTAATTTGTACCGACCTTGACGGTACGCTTTACAAAAACGACAAAACCGTTTCCCCCGAAAACAGGGAGGCGATTGAATATTTCAAGCGCGAGGGCGGCGCCTTCACCTTTATAACGGGTCGCTTGCCATACTATTCCGTCGATGCCTACAATGCCGCGAGGCCCAACGTGCCCTTCGGCTGCGGTAACGGCGGCGGTGTGTATGACGGTGCCGTCGGCAAATATGTATGGAAGTGCATTATATCTCGCGAGGTTCTTGACCTGGTAGAGTGCATAGACAGGAGCTTTCCCACTGTAGGTATTCAGGTTTGCACCTTCGACAGGACCTACTTTGCGAAGGAATGCTCGATAATGCCGCACTTCAGAGCCCGCACGGGCCTTCCTAACCTTGTGATGAATTACCGCGAGGTAGAGGAGCCTATCGCTAAGATTTTGTTTGTAACCGATAGCGAGGAGGATATGACGGGCGTGGAAAAGACACTGAGGGACCACCCCCTCGGCTATAAATTTGATTTTATACGCTCCGAGCGTACACTCTTTGAAATCCTGCCAAAGGGCGTGGATAAGGGGTTACTGCTCTCCAAAATAGTTGAGTATCTAAGGCTTGATATGAAGAAAACTATTGCTGTCGGTGACTATTATAACGACGTTCCTATGCTTCGTGCCGCAAGGGTCGGTATAGCCGTCTCGAACGCATGCCCCGCAGCACGCGATGCTGCGGATTTTATAACCGTGAGCAACGAGGAAAATGCGATTGCAGCTGTAATTCGCGATTTGGAAAGCGGAAGGCTCGGTATATAAGTATACCGTTAAACAGGGGGAGATATGGAAGAAAAAGAATATATTGTATCGAGAATTGACGGAGAATATGCATACCTGAAGGACGTGGGCGGGAATGATGAGGAGCTCTTTATAGCTATGGCACTCTTGCCTCCGGGGATAGACGTGGGAACGCGTCTTCGTTATACCTTTCCCGATTTTGAGGTGATATAATAAAGCAGAAGAGCCGATTGACAAAGGTCAATCGGCTCTTCGCTTGTATTTAGACTACTGAGAATTTATAAACTGTAGTTTCGTTATACGCCTCTCCCTTCAAGAGAACGGTTGAGGGATACTCGGAGCAGTTTGGTGAGTTGGGATATCCCTGTGTCTCAAGGCAGAGCGCACAGTGGGTCACGTAATGCTTCTTACCCACGAAGCCGCCCGTGAGGCAGCCGGTGTAGAGCTGAATACCGGGAAGAGTAGTGTAGCACTCCATTTTTCTGCCCGTCTCGGCATCGTAAACGCTTGCACAAAATTCAAGCTCGTGCGGAGTCTCTCTATCGATGCAGTAGTTGAAATCGTATCCGTTACAGTGCTTAATAAGCGGGGCATCGGAGAAGGTGTCCTCGCCTATCAGCTTTGCGGGATAGAAGCTATACGGCGTTCCGTCGATTTCCATATATTCACCGTGAGGAATGAGATTTTCGTCAATTTTGGTAATTCTGTGGGATTTAATAAAAAGCTCGTGGTTAAGAATGGTATCGCGGTTACCCAGATTGAAGTAGGTGTGGTTAGTGAGATTACATATGGTGTCCTTATCGGTCGTAGCGTGGTACTGTATCATCAGCTCTCCCTCGTCCGATAGAGAGAAGCTTACCTTTACTCGCAGCTCGCCGGGAAAGCCGCCGGCGCCGTCTGGAGATACGTGGAGCAGCGAAAGGGTGTCTCCCTCGATTTGTGCGTGGAAAAGCGCTCTGTCGAAGCTCGACGAATAGCCGCCGTGCAGGGTGTTCCCCTTTTCATTGTCCTCGATATGATATTCTTTTCCGCCAAGAGTGAATTTTGCACCTTCGATGCGGTTGCCGTATCTGCCAATCGTCGCACCGAAATAAGGGTTCTCGTTTAGGTAGTCCTCGGGATTTTTGCACCCGGCGGTAACGTCTGAAAAAACGCCGTATCTATCGGGCACGGAAATTCGCGTAATTCTCGCTCCGTAGGTTAGAATATCTACCTCGGCATTATTCTTGTTTGATATGGTGTATAGCTCGTAGGCTTTATCGCCGACACTGAATGAATATACCTTCTTTATCATTTTTACCTCCGTTTTTATGGCTTACAGGTTCCGCATGGGATCTTTCCGTCCTCTATCAGCTCGTCGCGCGTTTTCGTTGTCGGTACGGCGTTTGCCGAGCTCGCATAGGTGCAGTCTGGCTTGTGAAATTTTTTCGTTGTGGTGTTGACGTAGTAGGTTGTTCCCTCGGGTGGCGTGTTGTCGGGAGAGGTCCCGCCACTGAGCCACGATGCGCCGGTCGCGTAATCTATCGTAATACCGGGCTGTGCGTTGTATATGTAAACGCAGAAGCAAATACCGTCGCCCTCGTCCTCAACCGACCATGCCTCGAGGAGCACACCGCGTGCAACAAGCTCGTTGCCTACGAATATAGGTGTCGAGCGGTACATAACGTGGTTGTCGGGCTCCTCCTCGAGATAGTCGTCAACCTGGTTCTCAAATCTAAGCATACCGTCGTTGTTCATAAACTTGGTGCCCGTGATAAGATTTTTCTTATTGGCGTTCTCGCCCGTGAGCTGCCAGCCGATGAGGTGACATCTGTTGTAGAGATATCCGCCGTCGACGAGGCTCGCACTGTACGTTGCCTGTATCCAGCCCGTCGGCTTCACGCTCTGAATGTCTCCGCGGGGCTCCGTCGGCATAATATCGGTGCCGACACACGCGTGCGTGACACCGCAGCGACCGAGGCTGTCGAGCTCGCTGTAGAACTCATACGAGGTGCTGACAATTTCCTCCTCGGTAAAATAGGGAATATTTCCGTTTATAGCTATCCAGGACTTTCCCGAGAATTCGGGAATAGTCTCGAGGTCGATTATCGTGTCGGTGTCACTCGGCTCCTCGGGAGGCGGAACGAGGTTACAGGATACGAGCGAGAGAAGGAGTGAGAGTAAAAGCAACAGAGAAATCAGTCTGCCCTTGAATTTCATCTTTCGTAAATCTCCTTAGTGATTTTATCGTGAGAGGAGCCGACGAAGTCGGTCCTCGATATACGGCCGAGGCCGATTTCCGCGGGGTCAATATCGATTTTCATATCCCACGGATAAAGTCTGTTCCAGTGATATATAACGAGGCGCGAAATCTTATCGGCGTATTTTCTGAGCGGTAAATTCTCAATAAAGCATATATCGCCGTCCTTCGCCGCATCGAGAGGCGAGGGAACAACCAGCACCCTATCCGGATACTTGAGGAACAGCTTTTCCGAGAAGGGGCTTATCAGAATTTTTCTGTCGGGAAAGCTGTCAAGAAGCTCCGCGAGCATAACCCTGTCCTTGCTCTGCCGTCTGTTGTTGAATATCATGCCGCCCTCCTTGTCAAGGCAAACGGCGACCGTAATTCCGTTTTTCATATACTGCACCCCCTTTTACTTTATTATACAATATTTCCGGAAAACTTTCAACACCAAAATAGAAATTGTACCAATTAAGAACAGTGGGAAAACCCACTTGACAAGCGCCCGAAATAATAGTATAATGAAGTATATTTTTATTTTTAGGAGCGACAAAATGAAGGAATACTCTCTTCTTAAGCAGAATGACCCGGAAATATACGCCGCGGTTATGGACGAAACCAACAGACAGAGAAATAAAATCGAGCTTATTGCATCCGAGAACTTCGTTACCGAGACGGTAATGGAGGCGAACGGAACAACGCTCACGAACAAGTATGCTGAGGGATATCCTTCGAAGAGATACTATGGCGGCTGCGAATACGTTGACGTGGTAGAGAATATCGCTATCGAGCGCGCGAAGAAACTCTTCGGCGCTGCATATGCCAACGTCCAGCCTCACTCGGGCGCACAGGCAAATATGGCGGTTTTCTTCGCTCTTCTCTCTCCCGGTGACACCGTTCTTTCCATGAACCTCGCCCACGGCGGACACCTTAGCCACGGCTCGCCCGTAAATATGTCGGGTAAGTATTGGAACATCGTCCCCTACGGCGTTTCGGGTGAGACCGAGACTATCGATTACGACGAGGTAAGACGGCTCGCAATCGAGAACAAGCCGAAGCTCATTCTCGCGGGTGCCTCGGCATACCCGAGAGTAATCGACTTTAAGAAATTCTCGGAGATTGCCAAGGAGGTTGGCGCATATCTTATGGTAGATATGGCGCATATTGCGGGTCTTGTAGCCGCAGGTGTGCATCCCTCGCCCGTGCCCTACGCCGACGTAACCACGACCACCACGCACAAGACGCTCCGCGGCCCCAGAGGCGGTCTTATCCTCACTAACGACGAGGAGATTGCGAAGCTTATAAACAAGGCCATTTTCCCGGGTATCCAGGGAGGTCCTCTTATGCATACCATCACCGCTAAGGCGGTTTGCTTCGGCGAGGCGCTGAAGCCCGAGTTTACCGAGTATGCAAACAGAATTATAAAGAACACCGCGGCGCTCGCCGAGGGCCTCGTTGCCGAGGGCTTCAGACTCGTTTCGGGCGGCACCGACAACCACCTTATGCTCGTTGACCTTACGGGTATGAAGGTCGATACGGGCAAGGAGGCCGAGCACCTTCTTGACGAGGTGGGAATCACCTGTAACAAGAACGCGATCCCCTACGATACGCAGAAGCCCTTTGTGACGAGCGGTATCCGTCTCGGCACCGCGGCTGTAACCACCCGCGGCTTCTGTCCCGATGACCTTGCCGAGGTTGCGAAGCTTATTGCCATGACGCTTAAGGACTTCGATAACAACAAGGACGAGGTACGCGCCCGCGTCGCCGCACTTTGTGATAAGTATCCGCTTTACGACTAATAAAAGAGGGGCTGTCGCATTTAGGCATAACCGAATAAAAAACGAGGGGTATTGTGAAAAATCACAGTACCTCTCTTAATATTATGTGTGTTTTGAGGAAATCAAGGTTGAAAACCTGCGGTTTTCCTCTTTTTATTCGTTTTTTAT
>JAFVQW010000031.1 GCA_017504605.1 Clostridia bacterium | reverse complement strand
CCATGGTGCACACGCCTCTCTTCTGAGGTGCGCTGAGGTCGGTAGCTTCACGTCTGAGTGCGTTGAAGCCTCTCTGGAGCGCGGGAGTCTTGGACTTGTACGCCTTGTCAGAGCGACCCTTTTTAACGAGCTGGTTAAAGGTTGGCATGATTTTCCTCCTTCTTTAAAAATTATATGGAGCGCATAGCGCGACATATCATAAATATTGACGTAAAATAGGCATAATACACCCACTTCGCCAATTTCCATACTATTTTATCATTCAACTTCCCTTTTGTCAATACTTTTATTGAATTTTCCATTATTTTTTTCCTAAAATTTTTATTAAAATAAGAGGCGGCGAAAAAGCCCCGCCGAGAGCGCCTCGGCGGGCGTTGCCTTTTGTTTACATTTTTTGGAACAGCCCCGCGGCAGGGGCTACCCCGTGCGCAAAAAGCGCGAAAAATCCCGCCCGAGCGATGCTCGGGCGGGTAAGCGTTATTTTTTCTTTCTTCTTTTAAAGATTTTTGAAAACAGCTCCTTTAATTTCTTGCGCAGGCGCGCCATTTTGCTCGCGTGCTCTATACCGCCGATGCGGCCGATGCCGAGCTCGCGGCGGCGCAGATACTGCTCGTGCGTGAACATAAGCACGTCGGCAACGAACTCGCGCACGTCCTCGCGCTCGAAGTCCTCGGGCGCGTGACTGCCCCAGCCGAGCTCCTCGGCATAGTCGTTGTGGAGCATATCCCAAAACTCGCTCTTGGCATCCCGCCAGAGCAGATTGTAAATGGTGTAGCAGCGGCTCGCCGAGAGGTTGAGATAGGACTTCGTCAGCGGAATGTACATTCCGTTAGCGCGAAGAAACTCCTTTATGTCGGCGTAGAGCACGGGCACCTGAGAATAATACTTCTTAAAAAGCTTGTTCTTCGACTGCCCCGAATAAACTCGGTGATGCACGAGCACCTCGAACACCTTCCCCACCCTGTCGGCGAGCGAGAGCGCCGTCACCGTGAAGTAGGTATCCTCGAACACGCGTATCCAGGGATTGAAGCTGAGGCGCTTCTCCTCGAGGAAGGAGCGCTTATAGAGCTTATTCCAAACGAAGCCCGTAATCGAGAGCAGTATCTGGTCGGGATAATCGTTCTTGGAAACCACGCGCCCCGGAGCGAATATATCTCCGTGGTCGATGCGAACGCTCTGCTCGAACGTGCCCTTCTTATTGTTATAAAGGTCGTAGCGTGCAACGGTTATATCGAGGTCGTCGCGAGATGCCGCCTCGTACAGCTTCTCAAGAAGCGTAGCCTCGTAAAAATCATCGGCATCGAGAAATATAACGTACTCACCGCGCGAGCGCGAAAGCCCCTTGTTTCTCGCAATAGACGGGCCCGCATTATTCTGAGTAACAATTCTGACACGGCTGTCGCCCTTCTGATATTCCTTAAGTATATCGAGAGAGCGGTCGGTCGAGCCGTCGTCAACGCAGATAATCTCTATCTCGCGAAGCGTCTGCCCGACAATGCTGTCCATGGCAGGCCGCAGGAAGTCATCTGCATTGTAAACCGGCATAACGACCGATACCTTGATATTTTCGGTATTTGTATTACACATAAATCCTCACTTATCGGGCGAAAAAAGTGCCCCTACGGCTTATTCTACCACTATTTCTATAAATTGTCAAGCCCCGGAACAAGAGGGCAAAACGCAAACGAAAATAAAAAGAAAGCCGTCAGGCTTTCTACCCTAACCTTGCCTACGAAATACGATAAAAGAAGAGGAAGAGACTACAAAGCGTAATCTCTTCCTTTTCTGTTCGGTTATGCCAAAATGCGACAGCTGGGGCGAACGGATTTTGAGCAGAAATCGCCGTTCTTCGTTCCGAAGGTGTACAAAGGTACTCCGAGAGGACGAAAACGGCGATAGAACAGAAAATAAAAGAGGAAAATCGTAGATTTTCAACCCTAACCTTGCCTACGAAATACGATAAAACAAGAGGAAGAGACTACAAAGCGTAATCTCTTCCTTTTCTGTTCGGTTATGCCAAAATGCGACAGCCCCGTAATTATTCCGCAATTGCGGGGTCCTGCTGCACCGCATCCTCCTCGGGAACGTAAATCTGCTCCTCGGGAAGCTCCGACGCGGTTCTTTCAACCTCGACGGCGCGATACTTTCCAAGTCCCGTACCCGCGGGAATAAGCTTACCGATAATAACGTTCTCCTTAAGGCCGAGAAGGTGGTCCTTCTTACCCTTAATTGCCGACTCGGTAAGAACCTTGGTGGTCTCCTGGAAGGAGGCGGCGGAGAGGAAGGACTCGGTCATAAGAGCAGCCTTGGTTATACCGAGAAGCAGAGGTGCTCCCTCGGCAAGACGAAGACCAATCTCGCCCGCATCAATTCTCGCCTGAATCTTCTCGTTCTCCTCGCGGAATTCGAGAATATCAACCTTGGTTCCGACGAGGAGGTCGGTGTCACCCGCATCCTCAATCTCAATCTTACGAGTCATCTGTCTCGTTATACACTCGACGTGCTTATCGTTAATCTCAACGTCCTCACCGCGGTAAACCTTCTGAACCTCGCGGATAACGTAGTCGTAAACCGCATCGATACCGCTCATATGAAGAACGTCGGCAGGGTTCAGGAAGCCCTCGGTCAGAGGCTGACCGCGCTTAACCTCCTGGCCGTCCTCAATAGCGAGGCGCATGCCGAAGGGTATCTCGTAAACAACCTCCTCTGCGGTAGGCTCTACGGGATGCTGAATATGAACCTTGGACATCTTCTTGTCGGACTCTATGCGAGCGGTTCCCGTAAACTCGGTAACTATAGCAGTCTTCTTAGGCTTACGAGCCTCGAAGAGCTCCTCGACTCTCGGAAGACCCTGGGTAATATCCGAGCCCGCGACACCTCCCGTATGGAAGGTTCTCATCGTAAGCTGGGTACCGGGCTCACCGATAGACTGTGCAGCGATAACGCCGACGGCCTCACCGATAGAAACGGGAGTACCGTGTGCCAGGTCGGCACCGTAGCAGTGTACGCATACGCCGCGCTTAGCAAGGCAGCGAAGAATGGTACGAACCTCAACCTGAGTAATGCCTGCGGCAATAATCTCGTTAGCCTTTTCCTCGGAAATCATCGTGTTGGCGGGAACGATAAGCTCGCCCGTCTCCTCGTTGATTACGTCGCCGACGGTGTATCTGCCGACAAGGCGGTCGAAGAGCTTCTCAACGACAACCTGGCCCGAAACGATATCCGAAACGACGATACCGCTCGTAGCACCGCAGTCCTCCTCGCGAACGATTATATCCTGCGATACGTCAACGAGACGTCTGGTAAGGTAACCCGAGTCAGCCGTACGAAGTGCGGTATCCGAAAGCGATTTACGCGAGCCCTTAGCACCCATAAAGTACTCGAGCATCGTAAGTCCCTCACGGAAGTTCGACTTAATGGGAATCTCGATGGTCTTACCGTTGGTCGCAAACATAAGTCCGCGCATACCTGCGAGCTGACGCATCTGCTTCATCGAGCCGCGGGCACCCGAGGTACAAATCATATTAAGCGAGTTGTAGGTATCAAGGTTTTCAATAAGCGCGTTGGTAACCGCATCGGTGGTCTTATCCCACACGTCGATAACCTGCTTATATCTCTCCTCGTCGGAGAGCTCACCCCACTCGAAGCGCTCGGTGATTTCATCAACCTTAGCCGATGCGGCATCGAGAAGCTCTCTCTTCTTCGGGGGTATGGTCATATCGTATACCGAAATAGAAAGAGAGGACTTGGTGGAGTACTTATAGCCCATAGCCTTGATGTTATCAAGAACCGCCGCAGCCTCGGCAAAGCCGTGAAGCCTGATAGTGCGGTCAACGATTTCCTTCAGCTTCTTGCTCGTTGCGGCAAAGCTTACCTCAAGCGAGAAGGGGTCAACGCTTCTGTCAACGTAGCCGAGGTCCTGAGGAATCTTACTGTTGAAGATAAGTCTACCGTAGGTAGCGTCGATAATCGCGCTCTTCTCCTCACCGCCGATATTCTTGGTTACGCGAACCTTGATTGCGGCGTGAATACCGATTTCATTATTAGCATAGGCCATCTCAACCTCGTTGAAGTCGCGGAAAATCTTTCCCTCTCCGCGCTCGCCGGGGTGGTCGATTGTAAGATAGTAGGAGCCAAGCACCATATCCTGAGAGGGAACGGTAACAGCCTTACCCGAAACGGGCTTCAAAAGGTTGTTAGCAGAGAGCATAAGGAAGCGCGCCTCTGCCTGTGCCTCCGAGGAGAGCGGTACGTGTACGGGCATCTGGTCGCCGTCGAAGTCGGCGTTGAATGCGGGACAAACGAGGGGATGAAGCTTAATAGCTCTGCCCTCTACGAGCACGGGCTCGAACGCCTGAATAGACAGACGGTGAAGCGTAGGTGCACGGTTAAGAAGCACGGGGTGCTCCTTGATTACGTATTCGAGTGCATCCCACACCTCGGGAGCAGAGGCTCTGTCGGCCTTCTTCTTTGCATCCTTAATCGAGTTCGCCTTCTGCGTCTCGATAAGGCGCTTCATAACGAAGGGCTTGAAGAGCTCGAGCGCCATCTCCTTGGGAAGACCGCACTGATAAATCTTAAGGTTGGGACCGACGACGATAACCGAACGGCCCGAGTAGTCAACACGCTTACCGAGAAGGTTCTGACGGAAGCGTCCCTGCTTACCGCGGAGAATCTCCGAGAGGGATTTGAGGGGACGGTTGGATGCGCCGGTAACCGCCTTGCCTCTCTTACCGTTATCGATAAGTGCATCGACGAATTCCTGAAGCATTCTCTTCTCGTTACGAATGATAAT